>CAIZIN010000040.1 GCA_903933085.1 uncultured bacterium | reverse complement strand
TTAAAGTTTATTCCATTTTTTCTTTCATTAATTTTATTAATTCAATTTTTATGTGGAATCAAATCTCAAAATATTAAATCATCACTCTATATAATATGTATCTATTATCTACCTATTTTTATTGTTATATCAAGTCCAGTTTCAGCAGACTATAGACTTGGTTATTTATTAATACCAATAGTACTAATGTTAATCTATTCCTTTTATAAAATCCCTTTAATCTTACTATTACTTATAATTATTCCGAAGCACTTCATCTTTTTTTCCAGCTATGTTCAGCGCATTCACCCAACTGATATTTTTGTCTACCAAGATATCATTAACACTCTTGGAATTACACTTAATTCTCTTGTAAATCCTTTTCTATTGCTATTTGCTTTTCTTTATCCGATAACGAGTTTTGTTCCTCTTGTTAATAAAATTGGGGTGAAAACTTCTTTATAAAGTTTAAGGCACAGTTAATTAACTTTCCATATTTAAGCTTATTAAACTTCTTCTTGAAATAAATTCCTATGTTGCTTAATCGATTGTCTAAGTTAAAAAAAGCCCTTTTATATCCTCTATTTCTCGGTCTTTTTTTAACTTGTATATTTCTACTTAATGAGGCGGCCAATAAGCGTCAATTGATTGCTGATACTTTAACTTTATCAAGGTTTGATTCTAATATATCTCCATCCGCTATTCCCATTTTAAAAAAAAAGATTTTGTAACGCTTGATAGCGCCTTAATTAGCTTTAGTTTCATTAATCGTGACAAAAGCTTTTCTTATGGAAATTTGTTTCAGACTTCATCTGAAAAACAAGGGCTCCGTCTTGAACTTCAGCCCCAAAATAAACTTTTACTAATACTTAATGATACTCAGCTCTATTTAATATCGGATAAATTAGAGGTCAATCAGCCCTGTGCGATTGAAATTATTTATGAAAAGGGTGTGACCCTATCAGTGACTTTAAAAGGTAAGCCTACATTAACTCTTGGCAAAAATGATCTAGCTCAAACACCACTACTACTTAAAACCTTCGCAGTCGGTTCTGGTTTTGCTTTGTCAAGGCCATTTACTGGAACTATTTCAAATTTCAATGCCAACATTAGATATACAGAACAAACTTTTTGGGGTAGATTTTTTTACTGGCTGTTACTCCCTCTATCATTCACAGGATTCTTGATCGGATTCACTTTATTGGCCGGTCTGTTAAAGGTTAACTTAGATCTGAAATTCATTAATCCAATTAATTTAAGAAAATTAACATCATCATTTAATGGTGACTATATCTTTGAAGGAGGCTTGCTTTACTCTTTAACTATATTATCTCTTACCATTGTGTTTTTACTAGTTTTATTTATTGATGATAAATATTTTGGGCTTTCAAAATGGATACCATTTCTTTTCATTCCAGTCCCATTGTTATTACTAAACCTTAAAGAAAAATCAATAGCCACAACCTTTCTGAGCTATCACCTTCTTAATATTGCTCCCTTAATTCTTTATTGTAGTTTTTTAATCTATTCTTCTATTAAATTTAATCAAATTAGTTCATTACTATTATATTTTTTAGGTCTTTCAG
>CAIZIN010000039.1 GCA_903933085.1 uncultured bacterium | reverse complement strand
TTTAAAAATTAAAAATTATAAAATTAAAAATTATGAAGGAGCTTATCCCGGCAATTCTGCCTGAAAATTATAATGATCTTCGAGGGCATATTGAAGCCTTAGAAGGTTCAGTATCACAAGTTCAGATTGATATTTGTGATGGTATTTTTGTGCCTAATAAATGTTGGCCATATAAAAATGACAGTGGTGAGTTGAAAAAAATATTAGATGAGGAAGAGGGTTTACCTGAATGGTTAACAATGGATTACGAAATTGACTTGATGGTTAAAAATCCTTTAGTGGATGCTGAGAGGTGGATTCAAGCTGGCGCAAAAAGATTAATTTTTCATATTGAGAGTGAAGGTATTCCTGAAACAATAGAAATGTTAAAGACAGTTCATTTGTATAATGTGATGGATGATTTATTGGAGGTTGGAATAGCTATAAATATTGATACACCAATATCTGCTTTAGAGAATATTATAGATGATGTAAGTGTCGTTCAGTGTATGGGAATTGCTCGAATCGGTTTTCAAAATGAAAAATTTGATGAGAGAGTTTTGGCTAAGGTAAAAGAAATTAAAGAAAAATATCCGGAAGTTCTTGTAAGCATAGATGGTGGTGTAAGTTTAGAAAATTTGCAAAGCCTTATTGATGCTGGTGTCGATAGATTTGTTGCAGGTCACTCAGTTTTTCAGGGAGATTTGGAGCCGAAGGATTCTATCAAAAAATTTCGTGATATACTTATAGTATAATTATGTTATCTGATGATCAAATAAAATCTCTCGAGTTACATGCGAATAATATTCGTGAATCTATTATAGAAATGCTTATGGAAGCAGGTTCTGGTCATACTGCTGGGCCTTTAGGTATGGCCGATGTTTTTACTGCTTTATATTTTCATAGTTTAAAACATGATCCGCATAACCCATTTTGGGAAGATCGTGATAGGTTTGTTCTCTCTAATGGTCATATTTGCCCTGTGCTTTATGCAACAATGGCACATCGTGGGTATTTTCCTGTGCATGAGCTTTTAACATTGAGAAAGTTTGGTTCACATTTGCAAGGTCATCCACATAGAGAATGGTTTCCGGCGCTTGAAACAAGTTCGGGTCCACTTGGCTCCGGACTTTCGCAAGCTCTGGGTATGGCTCTGGCAGATAAGATTGATAAAGGGGAATCTTGGGAAAGATTTATATATTGTTCTTTGGGTGATGGTGAACTTGATGAAGGACAAAATTGGGAAGCGATAATGCTCGCAGGAAAAGAAAAAGTTGGAAATTTAATTGCTATTGTAGACAGGAATAATATTCAGATAGATGGTTTTACTGAAGATGTGATGCCTCTTGAGCCTTTGAATAAAAAATGGGAAAGTTTTAATTGGCATGTTCAAGAAATTGACGGACATAATTTTGAAGAAATAATTGGTGCAATAGATCGGGCAAAAGCGGTGCAGAATCAACCATCAGTAATTATCGCTAGGACAATTCCTGGTAAAGGTGTACCAATGTTTGAAAGAAAACCGGAATGGCATGGAAAGCCACCAAGTAAGGAAGAGGGGGAAAAAGCACTGGAAATTTTAAGAACGCTTGGGGGGAGAATAAAGGGGGAGTAAGTAGTGAAAATTATTATGAAAACATCACAGGAAAAGATAAAAGAATATTTGAAGAAAAGAGCATGGGATAAGAATGAACCTGTTGATTTGGCGAAGTCTATTATTATCGAAGGGGCGGAACTCCTAGAACTTTTTCAATGGGGAAATAAAAATAGAAAACAGGTGATGTCTGATAAGGAATTCATAAAAAACTTAAGAGGAGAACTCGCTGATGTTTTTATTTATTCATACTGTATGGCAATCAGTCTTGGACTTGATGCGGATGAATTGATACAGGAAAAGTTGAATTTTGTTGAGAAAAAATATCCGCCGAGAGTTATGAGTAGAGAAGATCATCTAAAAATTAAGAAAAAATTTAGAGAGAAAAATAAATGATTAATAAAGACCAAAAAATAAATAAAAGAATCTTCGATAAAGATTGTGAGCAAGTACCTATTCGTACTGGATTTGGGCAAGGATTACTCCTTGCTGGCGAAGAGAATGAAAAAGTTGTGGGACTTTGTACTGATCTTACGGAATCCACACAGATGCATTTGTTTAGAAATAAATTTCCAAAAAGATTTATTCAAATGGGGATCGCAGAGCAAAATTTAGCTTCTGTTGCTTCGGGTTTAGCTGCGATGGGAAAAATTCCTTTCATGACTTCTTACGCGATGTTTTCTCCTGGGAGAAATTGGGAACAGATTCGCACAACTATTTGCTACAATAATGTTCCTGTGAAAATTGCCGGGAGTCATGCTGGAGTGTCTGTGGGACCCGATGGAGGTACCCATCAGGCGATTGAAGATATTGCCCTTACGAGGGTTATTCCTCGAATGGTGGTCATTTCCCCCTGCGATGCAATAGAAGCTAGGAAGGCCACCCTAGAGGCTTCCAGGACCAAAGAACCTACATATATTCGCCTCGCACGAGAGAAAACACCAGTTATCACATCGGAAGAAACTCCTTTTGAAATCGGTAAAGCACAGGTATTTTTCGATTCAATATCAAGGTCAGACCTTGATAAAGAATATCAAGGTCTGACCTTGATGAAAAGTGGGGTGACAATTATTGCAACTGGCGCATTGGTGCACAAAGCGCTTGTTGTGGCGGAAGAATTTCGGCATAAGGATGTTGGGGTGATTGTGATAAATCTCTCCACAATAAAACCACTTGATGAAAAAACTATCTTAGAGAATGTAAAAAAAACAGGTAGAGTTGTAACGGTGGAAGAACATCAAATTGCTGGAGGGATGGGATCCGCAGTTTCCGAATTTTTAGCAAAAACTTTCCCTGTGCCAATTGAGTTTGTTGGAGTGAAAGATGAGTTTGGACAGTCAGGAAAGCCTGAGGAACTTATCAAATATTACGGTATGGATGAGGTTGCGATAAAGAGTGCTGTACAAAGAGTGTTGGTGAGGGATTAATAATTAACTTGGATCTCCGGGAGTACCCGAGGATGACACAAAACATAGGTGCTTCACTTGTTGTTTTGTGTCAATTTGAAACATGGCACATGAAATAGAAACAAAGGTTTTGGATATAAAGAAAAATTCTATTATTCGAAAAATAAAAGAACTTGGTGGAAAAGGGGGAAAGAAGGAAAAGCTTACTGTGGATTGGTTTAGAACTGTGGGAGTAAAAAATGGAGAGGACTTGTGGTATTTGAGAATTCGCTCATACGATAATAAAAAACATGAAGTAACTTGGAAGTCAAAATCAAAAATTTTAGGAAACGTAAGAAAACACAAAGAGATAAATTTTCTTTTGGATGAACCTGAAAAGTTAGCTGATCTTTTTTTGGAAATAGATTTAGAAAATTATGCACATCAGGAAAAGTATCGGACATCTTTCGTTTTTAAAAATTGGAGATTTGATATTGACGAATATCCAAAAATGCCTGCATTTATTGAAATTGAGGGGAAGAGCGAAAAACACGTTAATGAAGGAATGAAATTACTAGGATTAGAAAATAATGAAACTTGGTCTGGTGGAGAGAGGACTCTTATTGAGGAGGTTTATAAGTTAAATTGGTATAAGATGCAGTGGGGTAAATAAATTAAGAAGGTTTAGAAAGATATTAATTTTTACTTTTTACATTATTAATTTTAAATTTGAAATATGGAAATAAAACTAGGAATATATAAGCATTCAAAAAAAGGGAATTTATACAAAGTTCATTTTGTTGCAAAACATTCTGAGACTTTGGAAGATTTAGTTATTTATGAAGCTTTGTATGAAAATAATATGTCTAAATTTTGGGCAAGGCCTGTTTCGATGTGGAATGAAGAAGTGAAGATAAATGGAGAGATGAAGCCGAGGTTTGAGTTCGTGGAAGAGTTGTGATAATTTGGGAATAGAAAGGAATTGTACCAATGCAAGAATGTGGGCATATCGTTCCAAGACAGTTTGATGTTGTGGGTTATCGTGAAGATGGTTACCTTGCTGAGTGTATATTAGCTGAGGGTCATAAGGGACCACATCTAGTCAGAACACCGGAAGGGCAATTTTTTAGTTGGGAGTTTGATGAAAAGTGCAATTGTGAAGATTGTTTGGATCACGAAGATTCCAACAATAGATGTTGTCTATACTGGGAGGTTTCAGCTGAAGATGTGGAAGATTTACTAAAAAACCAAGAGTGATATATCTTGGTTTTTCTTTTATCTCCTTTTTACATTTTTAATTTTAAATTATCTTTGTTGTCCAATCTGCCGGGGCTTTATCTAAATATACTTTTATTTCAGGAATTGTAAGTAGGCCTTTTTGGGCGCCAACAAATTTACAAACATTCATTGAGTTTACTGAAGCCCATTTCATTGCGTTTGGAATTGTTTCTCCATAAGCAATAGCTGCCATAAATGTGGAGGCATAGGAATCACCTGCGCCTGTCCTTTCATAAGCCGGCTCTTGTGGATAAGCTTCTATGAATAGAACATTTTTCCCATCATATGAATACGAACCTTTCGGTCCATCGGTAATTACGACAATTTTTGGTCCAAGTGTGTAAAGTTTTTCAGAAAGAATCCTGATGTCTTTTGTTTGAGACTCGGTGATAAGTTCGGCTTCTTCAACATTACAAATAAAAATTTCTGTCCGAGCATAAATATTTTTCAAAAATTCAACACCAAACTTTATTTGATATGTTCCAGGTTGGAAAGCTAATCTAATCTCTTTATTTTTCAAAAGATAACTTTCAATAGCTTCATGATATTCTTTCGAGTTTGCTCCCATTGAACTTAAATACATCCAATCTGGTTTTTTTATTTTTGGAAGATGATAAGGGAATTCTTCGTGTTTAACTAAAATTGTACGTTCTGGCCCATACCAAAGAACATAGTGATAATTAGTACGGCTTTCTTTATGTGAATAAATATGTGATGTATTAACTCCTGCTTTTTTTAGAGCGCTAATACAATCTTTTCCATTTCTATCTTTTCCAATGTGTGTAATTAGAGATGAAGTGAAACCAAGCTTTGCTCCTGCGACACTTGCGTTTGCACTATTTCCAACAGCTGGAACTGTTTCGTCAAATTCATATGGGATTTTACTTGCAAAACTAAGACATAGTTGGCAAGTATTAGAATTAAGACTACAAACCTCACTGGCTTCTTTTATTCGAACAAAAGCATCAATGGCAATATCACCAATTGAAACAAGTGTTGGTTTCTTTTTATTAAATATCATAGATTAATATTAACATATTAAAATTTTTAAGCACAAATTTCAAATTTTAAAATAAGGTTTAAATTCCCCAATTTTAAATTTAAGCATTAATGAATTGTTTGAAAATTTGAAATTTATAATTTAAAATTGTGATTTTTGGTTAAGTGGCTGGGGATATGTCACTTCGACTACTTTTTAAAATTACAGTATAATGGTGACAATATGACAAAATCACTTAAGGAGTATGTTTTAGAAGCAGAGGAGAATGGTATTGCTGTTGGTCATTTTAATATTTCAAATTTAGAGGGTGTGAAGGCAATTGTGGAAGCTGTAAGTGAATTAAAAGTGCCTGTGATTATTGGTGTATCAGAAGGCGAGAGAAATTTTGTGGGGGTGGAAGAAATTTCAGCTATTGTAAAAGCCGAAAGAGAAAAAACAGGATTACCCATTTTCTTAAATGCAGACCATACTCATTCATTTGAAGCAGCTAAGAAGGCCATAGATGCAGACTTTGATTCTGTGACTGTAGACGGATCCAAACTCCCGCTTGATGAAAATATTAAATATGTAAAATCTTGCGTAGAGTATGTTGCAAAGCAAAATAAAAATATACTAATTGAATGTGAACTTGGTTATATTGGCACATCTTCTGAAGTACACAGTGAAGTACCTGATGATATTGCTTTTGATGAAAATTCACTAACTCACCCAGATGATGCCGCAAAAATAGTTAGAGAAACTGGTTCGTTTATGATTGCTCCAGCCGTTGGGAATATGCATGGAATGATTGGAGTAGGGCTTGATCCAAAATTGAATATCAAAAGAATTGAAGAAATAAGAAATGCTACCGGGGTACCTTTGGTGCTTCATGGAGCTTCTGGTAATAGTAATGAGGATGTTCAAAGTGCAATAAAAGCTGGTTGTGCGGTAGTCCATGTAAACACAGAGCTTAGAGTTGCTTTTAGAGAGGGTCTTGAAGAGGGGCTGGAGAATAATCCAGACGAAGTGGCGGCTTATAAATATGAGTTGCAAGCGGTGGAAGAAATGAAGAAGGTTGTAATTGCAAAATTGAGACTTTTCAATAATTTATAATTTAAAATAAAATTCTATGGCAAAAATTTTTGTAACAAGACATGTTCCTGGTCCTGGCCTTCAAATGTTGAAGGATGCTGGTCACGAATTAAAAATAAATGAAGAAGATAGACCTTTAACAGAGGAGGAATTTAACGCCGAGTTATCATCTGGTGAATACGATGGAGTACTTTCTTTGCTAACGGATAAGATTGACGTAAAAGTTTTTGATTCAGCTCCAAGTGTAAAAGTGTTTTCAAACTACGCTGTCGGATTTAATAATATAGATATTGGTGAAGCGAAAAAAAGAGGTATTGTGATCTCAAATACTCCCGGTACTTCCACGAATGCTGTTGCTGAATTTACCATCGCCTTAGCTATGAATATTGCAAAGAGGGTAGATGAAGGTGATCAATTTATTCGTGATGGAAAATATAAAGGTTGGAATCCTAATCTTTTAATCGGTGAAGAGATTTTAAATAAGACATGGGGACTGATTGGGGCTGGAAGAATCGGAGGACGAGTGGCTGAAATTTTACACAAGGGTTTTGGAATGAAGATAATCTATCATGATATAAAAAGGAATGAAGATTTAGAAAAAGATTTCGGTGCAGAATTTAAAGAGAATATTGAGGATTTAATACGAGAGTCAGACATAATATCTTTACATGTATTGCTCGATGAGACTACAAAACATCTCATAAATAAAGAAAGAATAGAAATGATGAAAAAAACTGCAGTTCTCGTAAATACTTCCAGAGGTCCTGTTGTTGATGAAGTTGCTATTGTTTCGGCTTTACAAAATAAAAAGATTAGAGGTTTTGCAACAGATGTGTATGAGCTTGAGCCCTCTTTAGCAGAGGGGCTTAAAGAGCTTCCGAATGTTGTTCTTACCCCACACATTGCCTCAGCAACAGAAGAAGCTAGGAATGCGATGTCTGTACAAGCAGCTGAGAATTTAATTGAGTTTTTTGCCGGTAGGGAGCCGAAGTATATTGTTGGTTAGGCTCTAGCGACTAGGCTCTAGGCTCTAGCTAACACAGAAGTCAAAAGAAAAGAGGGACTTTCCCGAAGGGAAAGTCTCTCTTATGAACCCAAGCTAGGGTCTAGCGCCTAAAGCCTAATAGCTAATCCGGTTGCTTTTTGTTGGAATGTTGTTATACTGTGCCCCATGATTACACTTGATATAACAAAACGAGAGGTCCCATCAAAACTAGAAACTCTTAGACGAGATGGTTTTATTACTGCTGTATATTACGGCCGAAAAGAGGCTTCAACGGCTATTACTGTAAAAGAAACAGATTTTCTTAAGGTGTGGAAAGAAGCTGGAGAATCTTCGGTTATTTCTCTTTCAGACGGTGTTGAAAAACGTGATGCTCTTATTCATGATGTTGCAACAGATGCGGTTTCAGGAAAAGTTATTCATGTAGATTTTTATGTTATTGAAAAAGGAAAGAAGGTTGAAGTTAATATTCCAATTAACTTTATAGGTGTTTCTTTTGCTCAGAAAGATCTTGGCGGTTCACTTGTTAAGGTTATGCATGAAATTGAAGTTTCTGCTGAGGCAAGTAATTTACCACATGAAATCGACGTTGATATTTCTAGTCTAAAAGACTTTGAAGCTAGGATTTTTGTAAAAGATATTAAGCTTCCTTCAGGTGTTACTTTTGTAACGGATATTGATGAAGTTATTGCACTTGTTACACCGGCTAAGGAAGAAGTTGAAGAAGAGGTTGTAGCTTCTGTTGATGTTTCAGAAATTGGCCTTTCAGAGACAAAAGGTAAAAAAGAAGAAGAAGCAGAAGCCTAATCTCTAATTTTAAAAAAAAAGAAAAATCCCTACTTCAAGGAGTGGGGATTTTTCCTTGAGGTTAAACCTCAAGGAAGAGGGTGGAGTAAAGTGTATAAGAAAAAAAGGGGGGGGTGTGGTGTTTCATACCTTTTTCATTTTAGGTCATTTTATGATAGTATTAGAAAAATAATGAGAAAAACTTTTTATGTCTTAAGTATGGTTTTGTTTTTTTTATCTGGATCACAAATGGCTATGGCTCAGGTTCTTTCTGATGCAGAAAAGGCAAAGCTTGAGGCTGAGTTAGTTCAGATAGAGAAAGAAAAAATTGAGGTTAAGAAAAATTTGGATGTCACCAAAACTCAGACATCGTCTATTCAAAAAGATGTGAATGTTTTGACTGGAGAAATTAAGGAAAAACAACTTAATATAAAAGCAAAGGATGTAAACATAAAACAAATTGGAGGCGAGATTGTTACAAAGACAAAAAAAATAGGTGAGCTCAATGGACAAATCCAAAGAGGTCAGGAATCACTTGTTCAAATAATAAAAAAATTGAATCAAGTTGATGAAGTTACTTTGCCTGAAATAGTTTTTGCGAATGCAAGTCTTTCAGATGCACTTATTGATATCGATAATTTTAATTCTATAAATCGCTCAATTGAAGACCTGTTTGCTCATATTCGTGGTACGAAGACTATGGCAGAAAAAGAAAAAGAAGCATTAGATAAAAAGAAGGCTGACGAACTTGATGCTAAGAAAACTATTGAAGCAAACAAAAGAGCTGTTGAGAAAAAAGAATTAGAGAAGAAGAAGCTATTGGCCGTCTCGAAAAATAAAGAAGCATCATATGCTCAGGTGCTTGCTGCAAAAGAAAAAAGAGCTCAGCAAATTCGAGATGCACTTTTTGAACTAAGAGATTCTGGTGGAATTCCATTTGGTACTGCTTTAGGATACGCTAAAGAGGTTCAAAAAATAACTGGAGTTCGTCCAGCCTTCCTTCTTGCTATTGTAAAGCAGGAATCAGATTTGGGTAAAAATGTTGGGTCTTGTTTGGTGACAGATCTAGTAACTGGAGATGGAAAAGGTAAAAATACTGGAACCATTTTTGAAAAGGTGATGAAATCACCAAGAGACACTCAACCTTTTCAAGTTATTACTAATGCCTTAGGTCGGGATTGGAAAACAACCCCAGTATCATGTCCTATTGGCAGTAAAACTTATTATGTAGGAAGGGGGTTTGGAAGTGCTATGGGCCCCGCACAGTTTATTCCATCCACCTGGATGATATTTGAAAACAGAATAGAGAAAGCTCTTGGTGTTAAGCAGGCAGACCCATGGAGGGCAAAAGATGCTTTTACAGCTTCGGGGATGTATCTAGGTGATTTAGGTGCTAGCGCGGGTACATATTCTTCAGAGCTTAAAGCTGCTTGTAAATATTATGGTAGTGGTGGAGCTACATGTGCATACGGAACTCAGGTGATGGCTAAGGTTGCAAACATACAAGAAAATATGATTGATGTATTGGAAGGAAATTAATATAAAACAACGAGCATAGTGGCTATGTTTTATGTCATCCTAGAAATCTGACCCATCGGAGGATTATTTGGGATCTGTGATTAATATACAAAAATACTCGACATCTATGATGTCGAGTATTTTTGTATATTAAATTTTCTACCAATCTCTTATTGTTGACTGTTATTTCTTAATTACTTTTGTAGTTGTTGCTTTAATTGGTTGTGCTGTTGTCGAGCTTGCTTGCTGGGCCATCTGAGCAGCTCGCTGTTGTTGTATTTGTTGAATCTGTTGAGATGTCAAGGTATTTGTTTGTTGAGTTGATTTATTTAAAGCTGGATTTTTTACTGATAATTTTTGTCGATTGTTATCGCCACCAAAAAAAACCCAAGTTGATAGAAATATTGAAAGTCCTATAATTATTCCTGATAAAAGCATAGCTCCTGGGATACTCATATTTTGTATTTTTGCTTGTAGTTTTTTTATTGATTTCATTTGTGTTTTTATTAATTTGTAAACTGCTTGTATAGTATACAGCAAGAGCATGAAAAACGAAATCAATCAATTAATCCAGTAGCATTATTAAAAATCACATTAAAGAAAAAATAATTAGAGGTGTTATGTTTTATGAATAGAACAGGTGTTTGTAATTGATATTTGAAAGTCATTCCGATTCGCTTCCGTTTACAAAACGAAAAATGATAAATTATTTTTATTTATCCACAATCTTTTTAAATAAATCGTGATATAATACACAATATATGAGCCTTAAAAACTTTCTTGATCCCAGAAAAAAAACCTCACAAGAAATCAAGATTGTTGAGCATATAATTTTTAAAAAAAGATCTCGAAAATCAGATCTTTTTTTAATTATCCCCGTCATCTTAATCGCTTCATCTATCATCTGGGGAATATCTAAAGCGGAAACTTTAGACACATTGCCTACAGACTCAGAGGTTATGGTAACTGAAACTATAGCTCCAACTATTTCCGTTGAAACTGTAGTAGAACAGCCTGTATCAGTAGAAGCATCTTCTTCTGCTCCGGCCCCCTTAATCATTGACGAAGTCTCTGCAACCTCCTCTACATCAACTCTTTTGGTCATTGATGAGGTCTCCACAACCTCCTCTGCGTCAACATCACCAAGTATTTTTGAAAATATTATTGATTCAATAATTGACACTGGAAATCAAATTAAAGAATCAGTCACCGGCGCTATAAATAACATCACAGATATAATTACCGGAACTTCAACCCCAGAAACCCTAGAAAGTACAGCTACAACAACTCCAGTGATTGAGATTACAGAGTTGGATACAGACACTGGGAAATTAGTTACCATTTCATCTCCCAATGAAAACCCCGATATTCCACTTGTTGATGTTTTGGCTTACACTACTATTCCTAAAATATATAAAGTTGGAGAAGAAAATAAAATCCAAGTAAAATGGAAAAATGAAGGGGATCTTCAGATGCAATTTAATGTATATGATACAGATGAAGATACTTATTTAGATTATGTTGAATGGACGGTTCCCCATCTATCCACTCAAACATTTGAGATTATTTTTATATCTAAAGCTTTTCAACTTGATATAGACCAAAGTGTTATTGCGGATATCTATGACATAGTCAAGGATCAAGATGGAAACTATGCTCCACTTACCGATGGTCAGTATGTTCGAGTCACCTTTGATCAGGTTCTTGATTATCAGAAAGACATCACTCTATTTGCTCGCCCAACAGACTATCCACTCCATGCTACAAGTCCTGTTGTAGAAGTCTATCCTGTTTACATTGATGAAAGTGGAAATAAAATTGAAGGTACTCTGGTTGCAGTATTTGAAGATATGAATTATGAGGATTTCTATAAAATACTACTTACCAACATGGTAGAACCAACAGATACTTTTGATTTGAAAGTTATAGGGAATATAGATATCGATTATATTGTTGATCCAGTGTTTTCTTGTCAGTCAAACGCGACAGGTGCCTGGTCAGCAGTTGGTACTTGGACAAATTGTAATGGAACCGTTCCTCAAATAACTGATACGGTAGAGATTATGAGTGGGCACACTGTAACCATAGATGTTACAACTGCTGTTACTGTTTCAGGTCTTCTTATAGATGCTAGTTCTACT
>CAIZIN010000038.1 GCA_903933085.1 uncultured bacterium | reverse complement strand
TTCCACTAAAATTAGTTTTAGACCAAAAAACATATTTTCAAGATGAAAAATATGTTTTTTAGTAATCCTCACCACCATTAAAAAAGAAACATGTCCAAAAAGAAGAACTGGGAAATTAGTGGTTTGTTATAGAAAATTCAACAAAACCTTTGCTCTATTTAGAAATAATTATTTAAATATTGGTAAAATAATTTAAAAATCTTTTGTAATTACTGCCAAAAAAAACCTATCTGTGATATTATTTCAAAATGAATTTAATAGTATCAAACCTACCAGCTATTTTATCTATTTTTCCATTTCTGGTTTTCATCATTATTCTTCTCAAAGGAAAAACCTCTCTGCTTAAGGCTTCAGTTATCACTCTCGCAATTTTCACTATTTTCGCTATCTTTTATTGGAAAATCCTTCCTACCCTACTACTAATTTCTTTTGGTAAGGGTTTTTTTGTTGCTTTTGATATTTTCATTATTATATTGGGAGCAATTTTTTTCCTATCCTTACTTGAAAAAATCGGAGTTATTAAAAATATTTCATATTATTTGGAACACTTCTCTTTAGACTATCGACTTCAAATAATTTTATTAGCATGGCTTTTTGAAGCTTTTATAGAAGGCACAGCTGGTTTTGGAACCCCTGTTGCTATCGTTGCACCATTACTTGTAGGTATTGGTCTTTCGCCAATCAGAGCTTTAGTGATAGCTCTCCTGGGTAATAGCGCGGCTGTTGTTTTTGGAGCAGTTGGTACACCGATTCGGGTTGGTTTTGCTGGATTAAATACAACAACAGTCCCCCTTATATCAGCAATAATAAATTGTTCTGGATTTATTATTCCAGTATTTATGTTGTGGATCATAACTAAAGGACGAGTAAATCGTAAAAAAGAATTTCTTAGTGGATTACCATTTGCTATCTGGGCAGGAATAGCTTTTGTTATTCCTTCAGTTTTTGCTGTAGCCCTAGGTCAAGAATTTCCAACAATAATCGGCTCAATCATCGGTGTCATTCTTATTCTAATAACAACAAAATTTGGCCTATTCGTACCAAAAGAACAAATTTCTCTAAACGATAGAGTGAAACTCAGAAGTTCGATGTCTGCAACTCAAGCTTTTTTACCTTATGGAATATTAATTTTATTTCTTATTTTAGGTAAAATTTTTCTTGGTAATAAAGGAATCGATATACCTTTCGGATTTACCCATTCATTTAATTTATTTAATCCTGGATTTGCTTTTATCTTAGCTAGCATAGTTGTTGCTTTAATTTGGAAAAGTAAAAAAGAGATAGTAATTCCTTTAATGTCGAAATCTTTCACAGGAGCGATTAATCCATTTTTAGTAATAGTTTCAACATCTGTACTGGTACAATTAATGATAAATTCAGGACAAAACCATTCTGGTTTTCCAGCGGCCATAACTTTAATTGCCAAAGTTTTTGAAACATCCTTTCTGCCTTTCTTCACACCATTTATTGGTGCTTTTGGTAGTTTTATAACAGGAAGCGCCACTGTTTCAAATATTATGTTTGGTAATTTCTTCAATACCGCATCTATTTTCCTAGGATATAATGTTTCGCTTATTCTTTCTCTTGCAGTCGTTGGTGCATCAGCTGGAAATATGATTGCTTTATCTGATATGTTAGCCGCTCAAGCGGTTCTTGGAGTAAAAAATCAAGAAAGGCAAATTCTTAAAGGTGTATTTATTCCATGTGTCTCATTCTTAATTATTGTTGGAATTATTGGGATGTTCCTAAGTTAGTTTTTTACTGAAAAATATTTAAATAAAAGGCATTAACCCCAGGGCAAGCCCTGGACCCATTGGGAGTTCGCTTCGCTCACCCAATGCCGTGGCAAGCCACGGGGTATTTACCTTTTGTTCGCAACTACACTCGGATGTCGTGAGTGAGATTACTCACTCACACACCGCTCGT
>CAIZIN010000037.1 GCA_903933085.1 uncultured bacterium | reverse complement strand
TGATCCAATAGTTCAGGCGATCTTTTGTGGAGACTGACCTATATCCAAAGCCAAAATCTGGCGCAAAGCTTTTTGTAAATCTTTCAGTATTTTGCAATGCTTTGAAGTAAGGTTCATAAATAATTGACTGCGTGCCTTTAGGGATGTAGTAGCCTAGCACAGGAAAATATCTTTGAGGAGATATTAATCGAAAATTATGAAAATGATAAAAAATTAGTGGCCAACTTTCTTTAGTTTTCTGAGTATGGCCAAAAATTTTACCATTTATAGCAGAAAATTTGTATTGCTGAACATTCCATGGGGCTACTCCTCCTCCTAGATTTTGCAATTCATGAACACCCTCAAAACAAGTTGTCCAATTATCTAGATATTTCTGATCACCAAAGCGGCCTTTATCAAGATAACCAAAACACCAATTAATGCAAGCTTGTCGCCACCAATCAAGAGCCGCTAACCCATTGGAATTATTTTTGAAAATCATAAACTGAACACAATACTTACCACTTACAATTACTGATTGTTGGTATTCTTGGGAGTAACGATGTTCAGTAATCAGTATGTCTTTGTTGCCTAACTCCTCAATAAGTACTTTGGGGTCACTAAAAAAATATAAATCAGCATCTAAATAGATAATTACTTCAAACTCTTTATTTTTTTGTAAAAGGAACCAGAGAAAGTTAGAGGCACAGGTCCAAGAATATTCAGCAATAGTCCTACCTACTTTTACTTCTAACAATTCAGGACTTTCAAAATCCTTCAATGTAGTTAGTTTAATTTTGGGTAAGTTCATTTTTACCAAAATATCATATGTCATGTCATCCATGCACAAAATCCAGAGAGTAAAATCATTATCACAAGTATCTATCAAGGAATTGTACATTGTGAGTCCTTTTAGAAAATAGTTTCTATCAAAAATAGTACAAAAATTATACATGAGAGTTTTTTAATTTAAATAAATAACCCTTATGTTGACCTTTAACTCCTGTTTTTTTAATTGAAAAATTACCTCCCAGAGAGTCAAAATCAGTAAGTAATTCGTAATTATTTTTAATTAAATAATTGAGAATATTTTCCTCATTAAAAATCCATAATGGGTAGCTTGCTTCATAAATAATTGGATCCACATTTTGTATGGTTATCATGTCTCTAGAATCAGTGACAAGGAGACGATCAAACAAAATAAACTCAGTCTTTTTTTGAATTAATAAGTCTAACGTTTGGTAGGGCTTTGATAGATATTGTAATGAAGCTGAAAACAAAACAACCTTTGGTGAATTCTCGTTTAAATATTCTTCAATTTGACTATAAAATTTAAGATGTTCATCAATAAAATATTTTTGTCCGCATTCTGCCGTAGCAGGTTGTTCAAGTATGTCCCAGTGCACTTCTTTTAGTGAGCTTAAAAAAAATCTATTCTGAACATAACTACTTCCAAGAGATCCCCCAAAATCGAGTAACTTTAATTGATTTTCGTTGGTTGACGCAATATAGAGTAAAGAGGCGAGAAGCGCCCAGGAATACTGGACTTTATCAAACAAGAACGAATCTCTTTCGTAGGCGGCTTCACAGTTTTTGACTTTGAGTAAAGAATTTTTGGTTTTCTCTAATATAATTTTACTGTCATAACCAGAGGAAAGTTTTTGGGCTATTTCCCAATTCTTATATTCACCACTAAATCCATATGGGTTAGTAATGTTTGAATAAAAATTCAATACTATCGGTGGAATAAAACTTTTAATAATTTTTTTAAGTGTACTCATGATATTATCTGGGCTTCTTTTTCCGTGGTTTTGTAATTTATATTTCCCAAAAAATAAGAGTTAAATATTTTCAAAGCATCATCCTCAGGAATAAAACTCTTTCGAACACAATACCATTTTTTAGAATCTTTTTCAAGTACAGTTGATTGTATGACTGCATCTATTTTTTGTTTTCCGGTAGCATTAAGCGCAGATATTCGATGGTTACCATCAAGGACTAAATAGCTTATGCTACCGTCGGATTTAATAAGACGTAATAAATTAACATAACTACTATATTTTTTTGGATCATACCCGTCAGTTTTTATTGAATAATAAGCTTTTTCAAGCCAAACAAACTCTTCCTCAATTCGAAATTCTAGAATGCCTTTTTCTGAAAAGTGTGTGAGGATGTCAGGACAATCGATAGGATTATTAAACCAAGCAGTTTTTTTGGAAAATAAACCTTGCCCACATCTATTCCAGGGATATACCCAAAGCGGAACGTTTGTAGATAGTGTAATGCCTAAGGCTTGCGCCATATTCTCTGGTCTGTAGTGTTTAAGAAAATCAATAAATTTTTTTCGACATTCATGTTTGGGGATACCATTGTGCATGTTTTTGATATATGTTTGATATGGATTGTAATCGTCGTGTCCATAAAGAAAACCACAATAATGGACACAATTATTAATCGAGATTTCCACTATATCTTGCGGAATTATTTTTTTTAAAATTGATTTTATAAAATTAAACATAAATTGGTTTTATTTATGGTTACGCAACTCTATGTACAACATAAATTTTCTCCCTATTTATTGGATCATCTAAGATGAAGGTCTTTTTAAGAGTTAGATTGTGTTTTTTAAACAAACTATTCATCTCAACATCATCATGTACAAAATTCTTAATTTTACTCCAAGACGCCCTGTCTTTTTTTTTGTCTATGAAAGTAGTTCGTGCCATAGAATATATACTTTTTAATTTTCTTAAAAACAGAGGTTGTTCAAGAGTATCAAGAGATTCATAGATTTGGATGATTATCTCTTTGTGACAAACACGATTAAATTCAGAAATCATTTTATCTAGATCGTTAGAATTTAATAGGTGTACCAATCTCCAGCAAACTACATGGTCAACTGATGCATCATTAAGAGGAAGGAAACGGACTTCGCCTTGTTCTAATTTTATATTTTCATTATCTCTAAATTTATTTCTTGCTTCAGATAGCATATCATCTGAAATATCAATACCAATCACTTTCATTTCTTTTTTTAAATAAAGATCTATAAATCTTCCTGTGCCAACAGGAATATCTAGGACAGATGAACCTTTTTCTGATTGAGAGAAATAATCATTTATAAAATTCTGCTCTTTATCCCAAATTGTTTCCACAATACGATCATTTTCATAATTGTGAGCTATGTCACCACGGTAGGCTTCGTCTGCATTTTTCATGTTATTTATAATTGATTATCATTAAATTAATAGCCTCCCTTTAACCTCTAATTTTTGAAAAAATTTTAGAGAGTAAACTAATATTCATCATAAGTACGAGTATTACACCAGTTAACGCTTTAATATCTTATTATATAAAGGCGAATTAATCAAATCACAAATATATAATAGAGGTTTCGTGTGAAAATCTCTATTTTTGAAGTAAGTTAAGTTATTGGTTTATTATAATTTATCTATTTGCATATCAAAAACTCGCAATATATTATTCAGAGCATTTTTGTAGGTGTAAGACTTAATAATTTCTTGTTGGGCTTTTGTTATGTTTAGATATTCTTCCTTTGAAAGAGATAGAGCATTGTCTACTATTTCATTAATCGTGTTTCCTTCTATAAAACTTTCTCCCAAAATATCCTTAAATCTTCGAATGTTTGTTATTCCTAGTTGTCCGTAAGATATATTTTTGAACATACGGCAAGGAAGGTAGTTTACCTTTACTTGAAATTTGCCCGCCACCGCAGGAGCGATTTTTGAAAGTCTTACAAAGAAAGTATTTAAAAAATCTGGTATAAATCTTAATTTAATAAATCTTAATTTATGTTTTTTTAATACTTCTTTGAGTTCTCTAATTTCTTCGATATTTCCTCTGTTTAGTGCGTCATTCCAGACACTTCCAATCCAAAAGACAAAACAACTTTTATTATATACGGGAGTTTTAAATTCTTCTGGTAATAAATCTGTACCCCAAGGTTGATAGAGAGTTTTTCTCTCTCTATTAAAATAAGTTACAGGACCCCATTTTTCAATATTTTCAACATTCAAAATCGTATCTTCATAGATCTGTAAGTTCATATAATTATCTCTGTTGAGTTTTTGTTTAAAGATATCCTTAATATTATGGAGACAATAAAAAACATCAGCCCTTACAGGTAAGTTATATTCTTCAAAAGTGAATTTTTCAGGTATCATTTTGCCTACTGGATCAGCTGTGATAATTAAATCACCAGCTTGAATGTATTTTTGACTTTTTCTTTCATCTTCGAGCCATAGGGTAGGGTATCCAAGCTTCTTGGCATTTTTGTAGAAAGTCTGGTGAATATGTCGATGCGTGTGATATTTTTTTTTTAGACCCCATATTACTATTCTTTTAATTTTATCTGTTTCCATTTTTTGCATATATGTAACCGTTTATTGACTCTGTTGAGAACCCAGCTTCGCCTAAAGTTTTAAGTATTTCTTCATGTGAATGCATATTAATATTATCATGATATTCCATAGAAATCGTCCCAACTGTTTTCTTAATGAATTCAATTGATTTTTCATTAATTATTTCATATTCAGCACCTTCACAGTCCAATTTCATGAAATCAATTTTTGAAATATTGTGACTTTCACAATATGATTTAAGACTTATAACATTTACGATTATTTTATTATCAGATAAATTTCTCTTATATAAGCTATGACACCCGTTGTGATCTTTGGAGACATAAAATAAGCATTCAGAATTATTGTTGCCAATTGCTAATTTTTCAATAATAATGTTGTCAAAATTATTTAGATCTGAACTCATTTTAATTTTTTTGGCTAGGGATGGGA
>CAIZIN010000036.1 GCA_903933085.1 uncultured bacterium | reverse complement strand
GAATTCCAATGGGCACTGTTGCTATACGTATCAGTAGGGCAAAGAAATTAATGAAACATATATGTCAAAAGAATTAATAAACATTACAGATGATATTATGGACCAAATCCATGATGAGAAAATAAAGATGCGACCTAAGATATACTTTATTCTTGGTTCAACTCTTATTTTTGTAGGACTTGTTGCGTCAGTAATAACTTCTGTATTTTTAGTTGGGCTTATAAGATTCTTTTTACGGTCACATGGGCCGATGGCGAATTACAGGTTTGATCAAATAGTATCCAGTTTCCCTTGGTGGATACCTGTATTTGCAATTATTGGATTAATTGTTGGTCTGTGGCTCCTGCGTAAATATGATTTTTATTTTAAAATAGACTACAAAATTGCGATTATCGGTTTCATTTTAGCTATAATTGTTGGAGGGTTGGTTGTTGATGTTGTTGGCATAAATGATGCTTTGATACGCCGTGGTCCAATGCGGGGAATGATGAGGCAGTATATGGAAGAAAATAATATTCAGGATGTAAGAAGTAGTCCAAATTGGAGTAAGATTCTTTGGAAATAGCTACTAGAGTTTAGATTATATCTATTATAAAAAATCACCTTATTTTTTCCAAGGTGATTTTTTTGTTTTGCTCTATTTAAGTAGGTCTTACAACGATGAATCTTTTTTTCCATGCTTTCATAAAATCTTCTGTTGAGATAGTTTTTCCTCCGACTTTAGCGGCAGGGTCATTGTAATACATGGTATCCTTGTCGATCCCTGTTATTACCACGAGATGCGGTATTGTACTTTTTGGGTCGAATTTATAGTGAACAGATGCAATAACAGGTCCGTCTTTTAGGTATGTGTTAAATTTTTCCAATGAGGATTTATTGCTCATGGAAGATAAATCATAACTTTCACCATCTAAGCCATATTTATTTCCTAAAGAAATTAACCCTTTATATGTCCATCCGGCATTTTTTAGATATGCACCACCTTTAATTCCTTGATTGAGTAATGTGTCCACTACCACTGTATCAGGTTTATAATAATCGATAATCATTGCGAGACTTGTCACTCCACATCCAACTTTTTTCCATTCTGGCGATTTAATGTCTGTAAATTGTGAATAAAAAGTAACTTCGGGTATTAAGGTTTTTACTATTGGTGTTTTAACAACAGGGTTTAGTTTAGTGATGACCAGAGGAATTTCTTTGGTTATAGGAATAGGTACAACTTTTTTAATTGGAGTTGATTGTATTAATTGAGGTACTTCTATTGCTGAGGATGCCTGTGCTGGAATAGGTATTCCAATGTTTAGGACAGCAAACATAGATATGATGAGTGATAGCATTAGTGATCCCAATTATCCCATAGTAGGGTTTTGTTCACAAGGAAGAATATTTATTACTTTTTAACCATTACATTAATGCCAATATCTGCCCATAAATATAACTCTTTTGCTTTTTGAGGTGACAAATTTACACACCCATGTGACCATGGTTTTCCAAAGTGGTCGTGCCAGTATGCTCCGTGGATAACTGAGCCTCCACTGGTAAAATACAGATTCCAAGGAACTCCGGGGAGATCATAGACCTGCGTGCTTACATTGGGTATTGGCCCTTGCATATAACGGCTCGGAGTTTTCTTGAAAACCTCAAACGCGCCCTCAGGGGTAGGGGTGAAATCGAGCCCAGTTGAAATAGGTTCTTTCATAAATAATTTATCACCATCATATGCGTAAAGTATTTCCTGTGATAAATCAATAACGATATGTTTTGATGTTGTTGCTGAATTTTTTGTCAATTCTTCGTCGCCAATGTTTTTAAAAGGTGTAATTGATTCTGGGTCCACAGCTACATACCAGTCTCCCTTTACTCGTTCTGGGTACGGGATATCTTTATCAAAAATAATTTTATACCAATCCTTTCCATCTTGCTTAATTAGTTCATCTTCTACTCGCAATACAATTCCCGTGCGTAAACGGCTAACTACTGGATAATTTATTCCTGGACCTGAGCGCATATTCACACAAGTTGATGTGTTATAGTACGGGCCACAACCGTTTGTAATTTCTATGTAATGAAAAAGAGGCACTGGGGTTTTTGTTTCTTCTACGGGCGGGGGTGTTTGATTTGATAATGTTATTTCTTTACTTGGCTGTTTAAATATCTGGAGACTTATAAAAATTAATACCATCACCAAGATGGCTATGAAGATATTCTTTTTGTTTATGATTTTTTTCATTGTAGAGGAAGTGTTCAATTAAAAACTTACTTTATTTACTTTTATTTTTTGAAATCTCCCAAGTCTTTCTTTATTGTTTTTATCACATCTGAGCCTATTCTTATGCTATTTTTAAGGAATTTATTTGTTTTCGTTTTGATAGTCTTTTTGTATTTGTCACGTCTAGGTTGTTCGGCTTTCCATACCTTCTTTATTGATTTTATAGCTTTATCAACTTTTATATTTGTATTTTTTATAAGTATCTTGGATCTTTTGGCGACATCCTTTACTATAACGGTTGTTTGATTTTTCATATTTTATGAATTAATGGTGTATTTAGGTATTAAACTTTTCCTCCTTACCTCCCAGTGTAATGACGGATGCCGTATGTTTTAATTACTAAATATGATCAAAGTTTCGAAGTGGTGCTGATGTGCTGATAATCTAGGCCTGTCCTCAGTTATAAGTACATTAAACGAGGAAGTTTCGCTAAAGCCTTTACTTGATAGTCAAAAAAGAATAGGAGTTTTTTATAAAGAATTGCCATAGGGGATTTAGAATAACCAGATTTTATTTCTAGAGAGATCGTCTTAGTTTTCTATCCTTATAGATGAGAGATATTAAAACTTAATTGCAGGAAAAAGATAATAAAAAGGCCCATAGGAGTTGAGCTCTGTTGGACCTTTTCCGATTAGTATACAAATCGGAAATCTTATTTAAGCATTTTCTCCAAAGTCTCTACAAAGTTTTTCACTGTGATATGTTGCGAGGGGTCAACGTTTAGCCGGAGGCGACCACGTTCTAGGACAAAATACTTTCTAGTAGTATAAGTTCCTTTATTGTGTTTATTCCACTCTTTATTCACAGCATCTAAAACATCCTGAATCGGCAAGCCAGAATCTTCAATTAGGTCCTGAATGTCATTTAGGGTGTTGGCGTCAGCGTGGCAGATAATGCAAGTTAAGGGACTCAATTTGTCATTTCCCTTGAGAATCGCATCAATACGTTCTTTAGCCTTCATTTTTTTATTGGTATATGGTTTTGGACACTGGGATTTATCCCTAGAACTAACTACCTAATGTAAAAAACTATTCATTATTAAGTATAGTACGTTTTGTAGCTAAAGCTACTAGGTTGTATTGACATAAATACTTATTTTATTGCATTCATAAAGAATGAATGATGTTTAGGATTTTATCTCTCGAGTTTTTTTCTTAGTTCATCTATGACAGCTTTCTTCCAGTATTTCATTGAAAACCAACCAATGAGAGGTTGTGCAACTATGCGGAGCCAAAGTCTATGGATGGCAACTTGGTAAATGTAATTGATTAAGGTCCCTTCTGGGCTTTCGGTGAGTAATAATTCCTCATGACCAGAAGTTCCAAATTTAGGACTTTCATTGTCTGAAATGTACCCCTTTCCAGGGAGGATTTGAGTTTTCATTTTCACTGGAAAATTTTGGCCGAATGATTTAACTGTCGCCTTCATTTCCAAATAATTACCTTCGCGTTTTATTACTTGTATAGATTCTGCAACTTTCGGAAAATATTCAGGAAATTTTTCAAAGTCAGTCATCAGATTAAACACCTCGGAAAGGGGAGCTTTGATAAGCCACTTGGCATGGAGAGTGATGTTTTTCATATAAGAATTGTAGCAGAGTTAATATGTTTTAGTAATGGTTAAAGTCCGATAGGGGGGGGGTAATAAGAAAAACCGCACATTCTGTGTGGTTTTTCTTTTTGCTCCACTGGATAGAGGACTTTAGCCTGCCCGGCCAGAGAACTTGTTTGATGACGTAATTTCTAGACTATTTCTTGCTAAGATCTAAAACAAAAGATATTACAATTCCTACAATAAACAAAATGCCAATTATTGATAGTGAATCTTTTATTAAAGTAGAAAAATTAGCTGCGTTAATATAGTTTAAGATTTTACAAATCCACAAAATAGCAACATCAACTACTGCTAATAATATGGCTAGCGTAAAAATATTTTTAATGTTTTTCATAAATAAATTATACTACAAGTGATAATTTAATGATAATTTAAGTTATGGAGCGATTTAAGAGTACTAAGGCCGAGCTTTCGGTAAATCAACCTTTTCTCTATTGGATAGAAGACGTTAGCCTGTCCGGCCATGGAACTTGTTTTGGATAAAATAAAAGGTATTAACCCCAGGGCAAGCCCTGGACCCATTGGGAGTTCGCTTCGCTCACCCAATGCCGTGACAAGCCACGGGGTATTTACCTTTTGTTCGCAACTACACTCGGATGTCGTGAGTGAGATTACCCACTCACACACCGCTCGTTTGTTGGAATAAAAAGAACGGTGCAGAAAACTGAATTTTTAGCAATTTCTCAGAATTAGAACTTCAGAACTAAATTGTCCAATTGTCAGTAATAATACCTATCAAATATGACTCACCATTATACTCTTCAAAAACAAGATTTATAGCCCTCCAATCCATTGTTTGTGGTTTTACTACACCTTCATCCACATAAGTAGAATTATAAGGTATGTAATAATTTACAAAGTTATTGTTAATATAAACGCCCTGAATATCTAATGTGGTATTTGATCCTCCACGAACAGCTTGATTGTATTTTTTTTGAGAATTAGAGAAATCAATACTTAAATATCTGGAGAAATACTCTTCTGCTGATAAGTTAATTGCGTCACCTTTCCCATCACTATATCCCCATGATAATTTAGTGCCATTTTTAATTAAACTATCAATTTCTGAAGCTTTTAAAATTACATCTCTTTGTTTATCAATATAGCCATCTTTAGATATTCTTACACCTTTTGTTGGGTGAATAAAACCTTTGAGAGACGAAATAGATGTATTTTTTAATAAAGAAATGATTTTGTCTGACTTTTGAATAATTATTTGTTCTGTAGAGGCGTTATTTGGAGTATTTGTACTATTTGAATTCTTTACAAGTACTGATTCTGTTAAGCGCCCCTCCCCAACAACCTCTTTTTGTTCTTCTTGTACTTTAGCATCAGGAACCATTTTTGTTTTATTGTTCATATACCAATATCCTTCACCTAGAACTAGTAATGCAATTATTGTAACTAATAACGGAACTACAAAACCTTTTTGAGAATTTTTCATACAATAATTGTAGCAGAATAAATTTGATTTTGTAATAGATCTGAGTCCGATAAGGAGGTAACAAAAAACACCTTTTAAATTAGCGATTAAGACAAAATTGTGTTATAATTAAATAATGAAAAATATTGATGAAGCTAGTAAAGAACGCGCCATTATGCTTTTTGATAGCAAAGATATTCAAAACTTTGAAATAGGTACAATTCATGGTTTACAACAAATCCACCTACACCTTTTTGGAGATTTTTATGATTTTGCTGGGAAAGTTCGAGGTAAAGATATAAGCAAGGGCGGTTTTCGTTTTGCTTCACATCTTTATTTAAAAGAAATTTTGACAAAGATAGACGAAATGACCGAAATAAATTTTGAAGACATTGTTAAAAAGTATGTCGAGATGAATATTGCACACCCTTTTATGGAAGGCAATGGTCGCAGTATGCGGATTTGGCTTGATTTAATGTTGAAAAAAAATATAAAAAAGTGCGTGGATTGGTTGCATGTAGATAAAATGGATTATTTAAATGCAATGCAAAGAAGTCCTGTAAATGATTTAGAAATTCGCGAACTGTTACGAGGTGCTTTAACGGACAAAATTGATGATCGTGAAGTTTTCATGAAAGGTATTGAGCAATCCTATTATTACGAAGAAGAAGATTTTTATAAAGAAAAATAAGAGAATAAAAAATAAGAAAAAAAACACCTTGTAAAACAAGGTGATTTTGTTTGCTCCACTGGGTGGAGGACTTTAGCCTGCCCGGCCAGGGAACTTGTTTGGTAGGAGGCGATATAGAATATTATTATTCCTTAATCAAGAACTCTGAATATTTTTCACCCTTTATGTAATGTTCAATTGCGGATTTAACAGATAAAACCATATTGGGAGGGAGACCGTCTAAAGGAAACCACTCCAAATTATCGCACTTATTTGGTTCCTTGTTTTTTATTTCACCTTGATAATTATCAGCGACAAAGAATATGTCAACATAAGATACAGGTAGTCTATGCATCACATGGACAACCTCAAGATTCTCTTTTTGCAAAACAATATCAATCTCCTCGAAAGCTTCTCGTGTCATTGCTTGAGTAAAAGTTTCATCAGCTTCAATGTGTCCAGCTGGTACACTGTAGTTTCCGTCATTCCAGGTCGTGTTATATCTTCGGGATAACAATATTTTATTATCTCTGATTAAAAATAAATATGAGGCAGCTTTAAGTTGTATTCTTTCCATGTGAAAATTATAGCATAGGTTCTAACGTCCTACTCGGGTACGACTTTGTTTCCTTATGAGCGAAGCGAATTAGGAATACAAGAAGTGGCCTTGTGTCGCAAAAATAACTCTATATTATTAGGGCTATTTTGCTCGCTCTACTGGATAGAGGACGTTAGAACTTGTTTTAAATAATAATGTATAATACAAATATGGAAAATATAGAACAATCTGAATCATTTAAACTAGCCAAAGAATTATTAGGTAAGGAGGTTTCTGTTAAATTTGATAGACCGTTAGGAAGTACTCATCCAAAACACGGTTTTACTTACGAGGTTAATTACGGATTTATTGAAGGAATAATGGCTCTTGATGGGGAAGAGCTAGATGCTTACTATTTAGGAACAGAGGAACCACTTGAAAACGCAACTGGAAAAGTAGTTGCAATAGCACACAGAGAAGATAATGATGACGATAAATTGATTGTTGCTCCAGAAGGTGTAGATTTTACTGATGAAGAAATCCTAGAAAAGATTAATTTTCAGGAAAAGTGGTTTAAGACCATAATAGTTAGATAAAATTTTATTATGAAAAAAATTTATTTTATATCCGGGGTGTGTGGGGTTGGAAAGACAGCTACACTAAAGCATCTTCGGAGTATGTTGGATAAAAATCTATATGATGTAAGAGACCTTGATGAAAGAGGTGTGCCTGATGGCGGTGGGATAGAATGGTTAAAAAATGAAACAAGATATTGGTTAGATGTTGCAAAGGAAAGCTCTAAGATCGATAAGAGCACTATTGTTTGTGGCTTTGCAAACCCAGAACTATTTGATGAAATTTATAATGGAGATACTGACATACCTGCCAAAATAATACTTTTGAACGCATCGGCAAATACTATACATGCAAGGCTTATGGGAAGACATGATACACCGGAATCGATTAAGGAAATCGAAAGGGCTTCTGGTGTTTCCTTGAATCAATTCATTGAGAACAATAGTAATTTTTCAGTAGAATTTAAGAATATTTTTGAAAAGAGAAAACTTCCAATAGTTGAAACAGATAATATGAATCCAGAGCAGGTTTCAAATGAGGTTGTAAAAATTATAGAAGGTTAGTGTAAGTTAACGTCCGTATTTGTTAGATTTAGAAATTTTAACTATTCGTAGAAAAATATCATCTAGGTTCGAACGTCCTACAAAGGTAGAAAAATAGCCCTATATTTATAGGGCTATTTTACTCGCTCCGCGACTAGGGGTCTCTTTCATTACATGAACGGTACACCTTTCGTATTTTTTCAAATGAGTACATTTTCAAAAATATACTCAAGGTCTTCTCGCTCTAGGCGTAAGCAAAACTCTTTGCTTACTTCGCGGAGCAAAACACAAAACCCCAAAAGGGGTTTTGTGTTTTGCTCCACTGGATAGAGGATGTTAGAACCTGTTTTAAATTCTAATTCCAGGATACAATATATAATATATGGATAATTCACCCATTAGACCAATTGTATCTTTTTATATTTTCTTATTGTCGTTATTGTTGCTTATATCAGCATTATTTACACACCTAGCTCTTGTGTATAATATTAAGACATTTCAAGATTTTAGGATTGATATATTGTTCCTATTACCAATATTGATTGTATTTATCTTAATACCGAAAGACATAAAAATTAGAATAGGGGTGTTTGTTATGCCAATACTTCTGTATCTCCTTGTAGCGTCAAGTCGTAAGGCAAGCATACAGCAATTAGAAGAAGGACTTAAAAAGCAAGAATTTCACCGCCGTGAGCAAGATGAAAAAATAAAATCTAACCCAATACTTCATACTTTAGTAACATCATTAATAATAATTCTTGTAATTTGTTTTGTATTATTAAATATTTACATCTTGAAACGGTAAATTAGTTTTTCTGATTGATTAGGTTCGAGCCCGATAGGAGGTAACAAAAAACCACCTTGTAAAATAAGGTGAGTTTTTATGCTCCACCGGATAGAGGACATTAGAGCTTGTCTAGTTAATGCAAATAATTAATTTCTATTGTCTAGGCGAACATCTGTGCTGACCTGAATCTGTTGTTTTTAAACTGTTGAGGTCTAATGTTATATATGTTTCAATAGCTGAGCCTAAGCCATAGGACTCATGTTCTTTAAGATCGGAGCAATTTTCAGCTGTTACTTTTTCTGAAGTTTCAGTCCAATAGCTTATCTTGTTGTTTTTTATCGTGATTGGATTTGAATATGAGCTGTTGTAAACATTTTTCTTTTTTAATAAGTCATAAACTATGAGACCTCGTGGTGGGGGAGCTGTTCCACTGTCTAGAATTAGGAAATTATTTTCTAAACTCATTATATATTCTGCCCGCTCATTCTTTATTTCAAAGTCTAAATCGTCTTTTGAATATTCACAAGAAATATTTTGAGTAGGCGAAGTTTTGTATTTAACTAATATATCTGAGCCGACACTTTCTGTTAAATTTTTTGATACAACAAAATATTTATCATTATTCACACAGTCTTCCTCGTACCCTCTGTTCCCAAGGGTGCATATTTTGGGGGCATTATAATCTGGAGAAGTATCCTTGCCTCCATTTTCCATACACCAGGAGTATGTCATTTTCTGGTTATCTTCTTGTGGTTGTAAAACAACATCACCTGCTCTAGAAAAATTCTTTGAGTCAATGATCTTTTGTGCTGTAAGGTATTCTTCCGTATTTTTTAATTTATCATCTAAGAACAATTTATCTTGTTGTTGTAGTTGCCTCAAAAGTGGAGCTTTAATAAAACCTTGATGAGTTACTATTACTTTTTCAGATATACAAAACTGAACAAGGTACGCCAAAGATTCTGCCTGATGATTAGGTAAACCAAACCTAGATGGACTTATTATTGCTAACGCTTTTGCAGAAGTGTCTTGGCAAGGAAGTTTTAGCTCGCTAATGTCCCAGCTTGGCGGATATTTTATTGAAAAACTTGATGATGAGCTGGGGTAAATAGAGAAATCTTTCCAAAGGGAGGTACCGATGGTTGTATTTAGATTATCGTTACGCTGTGTGTAAAGATATATTCCCCCTCCTATAATCAATAGGCTAATAATTACAGAAGATGCTAACCTATGACCCTTTTGAGAATTTTTCATATAAGAATTGTAGCAGAATAAATTTGTTTTTGTAATAGGTTCAAGTCCGATAGGGGGTAACAAAAAAACGCCTTATAAAATAAGGTGATTTTTGGTGCTCCACTGGGTAGGGGACATTAGCTTGCCCGGCCAGGGAACTTGTTGGGTGGAGAAGTAATAAAAAAGGCAAGCAAGATAAACATATCTCACAAACCTTTATTTTCGCACTATTCTTACTAATTCGCCTCCACTTGGTACCGGGTAAATTGTAACGACAAAAAGATAACGTATACTAGCAACCTCCATTTTAAAATCTGCTAGGAGGTATGGTTTTTCAATTGATGTTTCATTGAACCCAAGTTTTTTCTTAAAAGCATCAACAAGATAGGTGTAGAGACCTTCAGGTATATTTATTCCCTGAACTTCCCCAAAGCCCGGGATTAAATTGATGCTGATATCAGAGTGAATTGGATGTAATTGAGTCTCAGTAGCATTGCTATCGATTATGTTATTCAAAAGATCAGCAAGAAGGCTTTCTCCCCATTCTTCCAAACTTGTTCCGTCGTGCATATGTAATCCTTTCAAATTAGATTTTCTTGAAGATTGAGCTAAAATCCATTTCACATATTACATATTATTGAAAATTGTACAACATAGGTTCTGATGTCCTACTCGGGTACAAAAATAACCCTATATTCTTAGGGTTATTTTAGCGGGCTCCACTTGATAGAGGACGTTAGAACTTGTTTTTGTAATTTAACTAATTAATTTGTATTGAACAGAATGAGGATAACCAGAGCAGGGTTCTCGGTAGGGGGAATGCCGTTAGTGTCTTAAGGGAAGATTATTTGATTGACTTTTATTTTATTAAATTGTAAGGTAAACATGTCTACGGTAATGGTACTGTGGGTAAACCATGAGCGTTCATTGAGGGAATAAAAATATGAGAAAACAGTTTGAATTTTCAGCAACTGCTGTTTGGGTAACAGACGGAATTGAATCTCAACTTCCCGAAGAGGTTCCCCTTATAACCGTAACAACAAAACGCAATAAACCTCCTCGTAGTTGCAGTGGTACTCTAACAGTAAGTGCACCAACACAGACAGTGCTTGATGAGGCTATTAAATATGTAGAACATCATTCTCTATATAAAGACCACTTCAAACCTAAAGGAAGTTAAACATAAATAGTGTTTCATTCGTTTCCTAGTCCCTTGCGTTCACGCGTGGGGCTTTTTTATTACGTAATGATTCAGTAGTCTGAACGCACAATAGGTTCTAATGTCCTACTCGGGTACAAAAATAACCCTATATTATTAGGGCTATTTTAGTTCGCTCTACTTGATAGAGGACGTTAGAACTTGTTTAGTGGAAAGAAAATATAATCGTGCAACTTTCTAATTGAGAGGATGGGTATACACCACAGACCTTTCATCTTTAGATGTATCAAAATCACGTAAAAGAACCATTTCATTTAGAGTAAACTCAAGTGGAAGAAACTCTTGAACATATGATTTTACTTCTTCAATAATATTTTGAGGAACATTATAAACTAGGCTTATATGCGGTAAATAATTATCTCCTTCCATCTCTGGATTTTTTGTATTTGTAATTTTATCTAAGTTATTTTTTATTTCTGTATGTAGTTTTTGAAGTTCTTTATTTTCTTCAATCTTTGCAAACAAAACTTCTCCATAGGTTGAGCCTGAAAAAATTCCAATTTGTG
>CAIZIN010000035.1 GCA_903933085.1 uncultured bacterium | reverse complement strand
ATTACTTTATTTAGCTATTCTAATTTAAAAAACAAAACAGAAACTTCAGAACTTAAAAATTCCGCAGCTGTCGTGAATGTTTCAAAACCTTTCAAAAAATTAACAGTGATAAGAAAAACATTAAATCAGTCAATTTTAGGAACTGTTGAAATAGAGTCAGCATCAACTACTATTTATGGACCAACATACAATTTTAGTACTTCCGGAAATGAATATTTGATAAAAACGAACAGTACTATTAATCTTGTGGCTTATCTTCCATCAAGTGTAGATTTTGTAGGCTGGAGTGGAGCTTGTACAGGAACAATTAATGATGATTGTGAGATAAATATGTCATCAGACAAAACAGTGACCGCAACATTTAAAGGAAAATCTTTTTTACGTGGTTGGAGTTTAAATCTCGGAAGTAAAGATGTGAAGGGGGTAGGTGTTGGTCGAATTTGGTAGATAAATTATCAATAAGCATTTATCAATTTATTTTAATTAAAATGAAAAAGACTGAGTTACTTTCTAAATTTTATAGCTTGTTTTTGGCGTCTTGTATTACCTTGTCTGTTTATGGAGTATTATTTACTTATCATGCAGAATCAGCACCTGTATTAACTAAATATTGGCAATCAGTAACCTCTTCTTTAGATGGGGCTAGATTATTTGCTGTAGTAAACGGCGGAAATATTTATTCTTCTAACGATGGTGGAATAACATGGGCACAAATAACCTTCGATGCCAAAAGATCGTGGTTTTCAATTGCATCTGATCAAACAGGTATGAAACTTGTTGCTGTAGTAAACGGTGGAAACGTTTATTCTTCTATTGATGGTGGGGTTACGTGGACTGCAACCAAAGCCCCAATTAAGGGTTGGCGTGCCGTAGCGTCAAATGCTGACGGATCAAAGCTTATTGCTGGAGGTTATGGCAATCCAATATATACCTCAAGTGATGGTGGACTTACGTGGATTGCAAGAACAACTGATAAATATATTTATTCTATTGCATCTGATGTAACAGGTGCTAAGCTTGCTGCAACTGAATATAATGGGAACATATTAATATCAAATGACGCGGGTATAACATGGACTTTAAAAGATTCAGTTAGAAAATGGTTTTCAATTACTGCATCATCTGATGGTAAAAAACTTGCCGCTGTTGAAATTGGTGGAAAAATTTATACATCAACAGATGGCGGATTAAATTGGATCGCGAGAAGTTCTGCAGGTTCGAGAAATTGGAATTCGATTTCATCATCTTCAGACGGCAGTGTGCTTGTAGCAACAGTAACATCTGGCTCATCTGTTTTGACGGGAGAAATTTATGTTTCACTTGATGGTGGGGAAACTTGGACAAGTAAAAGTTCTGCTGTGAATTGGAAGGACGTAACTGTATTATCTGATGGAAAAGGGTTTGTTGCTGTTGGGTATGGGTCATAATACATGTTCATAGGTGTAAGTAAAAAGGCGGTTTTCGCTTCGTGAAAACCGCCTTTTGGCTTTGTTGAAATCATTTGCAATATTATTAATTGGGTATATATTTTATAAGGAAAGGACAAAAAAATGCCACAGAATTTTGGATGGAGCTATTTTTCGGATCGAAATAAAGATTCTTGCGACACTGGAGGTTGGGAGAATTTTGTTTATATAGATGGTCGTTGGCATCATATAGATGATTGTGTTTGTGAAAACGGCCATTGGGTTAAAAGTAAACGAAAAAATTTGCCATGGTTTTTCCAATCTGGTTCCCCAATTCATGATCAGCGTAAGTCGACTTAAAGCCGTGCACTATAAATGTGTACGGCTTTTTCTTGTGATTCTAAGTTGTGAATATGAGTGGGGTTGTTTTGTTTGTCATCCTTGCGAATGCGAGGTGAGCTCGGAAGGGTTTCCGAGCGCAAGGACGGAAGCTGACGAGCTGAGTCGTGATCAAGGAATTTTTTAGCAGAAAAATATTCTTGATCCACCCAAAATTTAATTTCATGGATTGCCGATCAGGTCGGCAATGACAATGGGTGCTGGATTTGAAGTTTGTTTAAAATTTTGAATTTAGAATTTGTTTCGGCCTGCCCGGCCAGGGATTTCGTGCTTCGGATTTCGGATTTAATACGAACTTGGATCACACATAATTTCTTGCAAGAAATTTGTTCTATCCCGACTCGGCTCGTCAGCCTCCGTCTTTGAATTGTGCCCCACACAATTCAACCTCGCTGAGTACAGCGAAGATGACAATGTTAGAGCCTATTAAATCAATTCCTTCCCCGTCATCCCCTCTGGCTTCTTAACATCCAAAAGTTTCAAAATTGTTGGGGCGATATCGGAGAGTCCTCCGTTTTGTAGAGTATATTCCTTTTCGGTAAGAATTGCAGGGACTAGATTTGTTGTGTGGGCTGTATGTTTTGCTCCAGTTAGGGGGTCAACATTTAATTCTGCATTACCATGATCTGCTGTGACAAAAGCAATACCTCCTTTAGCATGCAAGGCTTCAATAACTCGTCCAAGTTGTTTATCAACTTCCTCCACAGCGATAATGATAGCTGGTACATCGGCCGTGTGACCAACCATGTCTGCATTTGCGAAGTTTAAGAAAATAAAATCAGTTCCTTTCTCAATTTCTTCAATTGTTTTATCGGCTATACCCTCCGCCCGCATTTTTGGAGCTAGGTTATGAGTTGCAACATCTTTTCGACTATCTAGCATAATATGAGTTTCGCCTGCGTATGGAGCTTCAACGCCTCCATTTAAGAAATATGTAGCGTGAGCAAATTTTTCTGTTTCTGCAATATGAGCCTGAGTTAGTCCAGCTTCTGAAATTTCTTTTGCGAGGGTTGTTTGGATTTTTGCAGGCGGAAATGCAACTGAAACTTTTCCAATGAATCGTGTATCGTATTCTGTAAGTGTAACTATCTGTACATCCTTATCTGATGTTCTCTCAATAAGCTTTTCTGTGATCATTCGAGCTCTATCAGCACGGAAGTTAAAGAAGAATATTCCATCATGTTCTTCAATGGCACAACCTTTTCCGTTTGGTCCGTAGCAAACAATTGGTTCTAGCATCTCATCAATTTTTCCTTCTTTGTACAAATCTTCAACATAAGTTACAGGATCAATTTTACAAATATTTCCTTCACATTCAAAAAGTGCTTTTTCATATTTTTCCAATCTGTCCCAGTTGTGATCGCGGTCCATCGCATAAAATCTTCCTGAAATAGATGCAATAAAGCCAATTCCAATTTTTGCAATTTCTTCCTCAAGTAGTTTAATAAAACCACCAGCACTTTGAGGTGCAACATCTCGTCCGTCTGTAAATACATGAATAGCGACATTTTTAATTCCACTATCCTTTGCATCCTTTAGAAAAGCAAAAAGGTGCTCAAAGTGACTATGTACGCCTCCGTCGGAAACAAGCCCTTGCACATGTAGCATTGAGTTATTTTTTTTCACATGCTCAAAGAGGGAAGTGACTGCAGGATTTTTTGCAAAGTCTCCATTGTCTATACTTTTCTTTATTCTTACGAGGTCAGTATCAATAATTGTACCTGAGCCAATTGTCATGTGCCCAACTTCACTATTACCCATTTGACCCTCTGGAAGCCCTACTGCGAGCCCTGAAGCCTGAAGTAGACTATGTGGATATTCAGCCCAAAGTTTATCAAACACAGGTGTATTAGCCGCTAAAACTGCGTTATCTTTTTCCTCCTCCCGATAGCCCCAGCCATCAAGGATTATTAGTGTTACGGGTTTTTTGTTTGTCATGATGGGTGTATTATACGTTCTAGGGAAGATAGAGGCAAGAACGTGGGGTAGAATTATGAATTAGGAATTAAGAATTATGAATGGAAAATTTGTGAAGGATAGAAAAAACACCCGAATATGACGGGTGTTGAAAACTCTATTCAGAATCTTCGATGACATCTGTATACATTGTTGGAAGCAGTTGCCTCACTGTGTCCGGAAAGATGCCAGAGGCAATTCCTTGTTCGAGGAGGCGAAGAGCTATATCGTATACTGGCTTTTCTCCAATTTCCAGCATTCCATTAATCGAAGCAAACATCGCTCCTCTTATGGTGTTCAGGTCATCATCAGTAAAGGGGAGACATTCTGATGAACAACCCCAGGTAGCAATAATCGCCATCAATATGATAGTCTCTTCCTCTTGCATGAAACGGTTAACTTCAAATGGGGAAATTTCTTTGAAAACCTCTTCCATCTGCCAGACACATCGTATTAAATTGTTCTTTCTTGCTTCTACATCGAGATTTGTAAGGTCTGGAAATAGATCACTAAATGATCCATATACAAGCTTCTGAACATCAATGATTCGATTTATTGCTTCATCGGGACTCATTGTCGGAATAGCAAGTGATTCAGGATTTGTTGGTATTAGATTGTCGCACATAAGGTCAATTTCTTTCTGTGTATGAATTTACTCCTTTCAATACGTTTGTCAAATAATCTCAAAACAACTACAAACTCTGCTATCGCGGAGTTTGTAGTTGTTTAAAAAATACGGTTTTCGCTTTTGCGAAAACCGTATTTTTGTATTTGTATTTTCTACCAACTACTCACTACGCACTACCCACTAGCTTCTAAACGCTCCTTTTCCCGCGAATACTGCTTTATCTCCCAACTCCTCTTCAATTCTCAAAAGTTCATTATACTTCGCAACTCTTTCACTTCGGCAAAGGGAACCTGTTTTGATTTGTCCACATCCAAGCCCAACAACAAAGTGAGAAATTGTTGTATCTTCTGTCTCACCAGATCTGTGAGATACAACAGCTGTCATTCCAGCTTTATGTGCCATTTTGATAGCATCAATTGTTTCTGTAATTGTTCCAATTTGATTTACTTTAATCAAAATTGAGTTTGCAGATTTTTCTGTAATTCCAGT
>CAIZIN010000034.1 GCA_903933085.1 uncultured bacterium | reverse complement strand
AGTAGAACTAGCATCTATAAGAAGACCTGAAACAGTAACAGCAGTTGTAACATCTATGGTTACAGTGTGCCCACTCATAATCTCTACCGTATCAGTTATTTGAGGAACGGTTCCATTACAATTTGTCCAAGTACCAACTGCAGACCAGGTACCTGTTGCGTTCGACTGACAAGAAAACACTGGATCAACAATATAATCAACATCCACATTTCCAATTATCTTCAGATCAAAAGTATCGGTTGGTATTTCCAGATTTGTAAGTAAAATCTTGTAAGTGTTTTCATCTATCACGTCATTGAACGTAGCAATCAATGACCCTTCTATCTTATTTCCATTTTCATCTGTATAGACTGGATAGACTTCAATAGTAGCAGAACTCTCGATGTTTGTAGCTTTTGCATAAAGTGTAACATCTTTGGTATTATCTAAGACTTGTTCAAATGTAGTTCTGACATATTGACCATCAGTAAGTGAAGCATAGTTTCCATCTTGAGTTTTAACTATGTCATAGATGTCTGCAATAATATTTTGATCTTGATCTAATAAAAAAGCTTTGGAAATAAAAATAATCTCAAATGTTTGAGTAGAGAGATGTGGGACAGTCCACTCGATTAAATCTAGGTAGTTGTCATTGTCTGTATCTTTTGCCTGAAAGGGCATTTCTTGGTTGTTTTCATTCTTCCATTTGATTTTGATTTTACTTTCTTCTCCTACTTTGTAGAGTTTTGGAATAGTTGTGGAGGCTAGTACATCAGTAAGTGGGAAGAATGGGTTTTCGTCTATAGCTGTTATGGTGACGAGTTTTCCTGTGTCTGTGTCTTCGGAGGTGATGAGAGGGGCGGTGGTGGAGCTGGTGTATGTAGAAGTTGCTGTGACAATGTCAATGATTTCGTCTACTGCTTCTTTAGCTATGTCAGTGAGGTTGGTGAGGAGGATTGGTTGTAGAGAGTCAGAGGAGGTGGCTTCGGGTGCGAGGACGAGGGGAATGTTTGTTGTGCCACCCTCGTTCGTTGTGTTATTTGTGTTTATTGTGTCATCCTCGCGAATGCGGGGATCTTTGCTGGGTTCTTCCGATCGGAGTCCAGGGTCCACATTTTCAGACTGGATTCCTGCCTCCACAGGAATGACAGAAGAGGATGGATTCTCGATCAGGTCGAGAATGACAGAAGAATCAGGAGTTTGTATTATAGCTTCAATAACTGTTGCAACATCGGGAATTGTTGAAGAAATTTCAGACTGGATTCCTGCCTCCACAGGAATGACAGAAAAAACAGAATCATCCGCCTTAGACACGCCCCACACGATAAACGAAGCAACAAGTATAACAGATAGAGCTAGAAAAAGATCAGATTTTAGTGATCGTCTTTGAAAAACAATACGCTCAATAATCTGAGTTTGTTGTTGAGTTTTTTTTCGTAAATCAAGAAAATTTCTAAAACTCATATGCTATATATTTTATCATAAAATGCTTAAATTTATTAGGGGAATTTGTTATTAAGGTGGGGATAACTGGGTGGTAAAATTAGTATGGTAAGTTATAGGCACTACATTTATCTATACTTAAAATAGTAAACAAAAATAACACATAAATTAATACAAAAAAATGATTGCAAAAAATGATTTAATGTATATTATTAAAAATAGAGATGAAAACTAAAACAGTTCCATTTAGCGTGCTCCGAGTCGCACACCCCACAATTATAGGGGAAACTATTCCTCTTCGAAGAACTCTAGGTACAAAAGAAGAGGAAGCTCAACTTACTAAAATCGGTAAAACAGCTTTTGCTTCAGGAAGACACTTCAGAAAAATAATGCGCCAAACCCATTCTTAGAAAAGTTGGGTTTTTTATTGCTCACTAAAACAAAAAACAATTTTCCTTCAGAAAATTGTTTTTTGTTTTTCTTAAAACTAGTACCTAATTCTTAATTCCTAATTCTACCCCTCTAGTAATTCTTTAGCCTATTTATTTTATCATGCTGTCGTATCTTCTCATGAGCTTTCGCTTCGATTTGTCGAATACGTTCTCGAGTCACTCCAAACTTCTTTCCCACTTCCTCAAGTGTATGCTGAATACCATCAGTAAGTCCATGTCGCATTTCAAGAATTCTTCGCTCTTTCTCTGAAAGATCCCCAAGAATTTCTTTTACTTGATCAGCAAGAATTCTTCGTGAAGATTCTTGATCTGGTGAAAGAATTGATTCATCTTTTATAAAATCACCTAATGTAGATTTTCCATCATCACCATCTTCACCGACAGGAGATTCTAGCGATATTGTGCTTTGATCAATTTTCTCGATTGTATAAATTTTATCTACTTCAAGACCCATTTCTGTTGCAATTTCCTCTGGCATAGGATCACGGCCAAGATCGATAGTAAGTCTTCGAACAACCTGTTTGTATTTTGCAATTGTCTCCACCATATGCACAGGAACACGAATTGTTCTTGATTGATCAGCCAAAGCTCGAGTGATAGCCTGACGAATCCACCAAGTTGCATATGTTGAAAATTTATAACCCTTTGTCCAGTCGAATTTGTCTACAGCTTTAAACAAACCAAGATTTCCTTCTTGAATAAGATCGAGTAATGTAAGGTCAGCACTTCGTCCAACGTATTTTTTAGCAATAGAAACAACAAGTCGAAGATTAGCCCGTGCGAGTAAGTTTTTTGCTTCTTCATCACCATCTTGAATTCTTCGTGCAAGTTCTTTTTCTTCATGAGCATGAATAAGTGGGTACTGCCCTATTTCTTTTAAATAAATTTGAATTGAATCGTATTGAGAATCTTGATTACGAGTATATACATGCTTTTCTTTTCCACCTGAAATAGTATCCATATCCAAAAGACCACCCCCCTCAACAATATCAACTCCAGACGAACCAAGTTTTGTATAAAGTTCATCCAAGAACTCAACATCACTTTCAATATTTGGAAACTCTTTCAAAACCTCATCATATGTAATAAATCCCCTATCTTTACCTTTTTCTAAAAGTTTAAAAGCTTTCTGTTCCCAAGCTTTATTTTTAGGAACAACAGCAGGTGCAGAAACCTTCACAACAGGACGTTCAACTACTTTTTCCACAACTTTAGTTTGTCCAGCCGAAGCCTTAGAGACAGCAACCTTTTTTATAGGTTTTGTGACAGATTTTTCTATAGGTTTTTTTATTACCTTTTTAGTTTCTTTAATCACTTTAGGTTCACGATCAACTGTTT
>CAIZIN010000033.1 GCA_903933085.1 uncultured bacterium | reverse complement strand
CACCAGACCTTCTTGTCCGTCTTTACGATATGCTTTTAACCAACGCTTAAGACTTCTCTCACTGTGAGGGCAGATTCTTACAGTATCAACAATACGAACCTTTTTGTTGATGATGGGTAAAATCCATCTAAGGCGCTCTTCTTGGATGCTTTTTGTCATATGAATGCTCATTAATTACTAATCTAACAAAAAGTGCCATATGTGTGTGCACATTACCTGGGGCTATTGACACTTCTGAAAAATATAGTAATATATAAAATAGTAGGAACAAGTTTTAGGCTTCGCACATGGTGTGTGGGGTAGAGAAAAGTTCCGCAACGAAAGAAAGTACAATGTCATACAAATACCAAGAATTGATTAGTGCCCAAGGGAAGAACTTTGAAATCCTGAAGGCTTTTTTACAATCACTGGCGGATGCTGGTGGTGATGAAGAGACCCTGAACGGCTATGTCGACGACCACGCCCAACAACAAGATATCGCCCGTCAGATCGTTGGTGGCCCGTGGAAATTGGTCAACTCGCCAAAAGTTGTGGACGTTGATTGGGAAAGTTCATTTGAGGATTTCCTTAGCACAGCTACAAGCGTTTCTTCTGAAAATTTAACTCGGCAGGAGATGGACAGACCTCGAGTTAATATATTCGAAACACAATACCCACATTATTTGCCAAGAGGTTCTCATACGGCTCTGTCGTACGAACTGCTCCCGCTTCCTCTTGGTATGAACTATATTAGTTTGGTGGACTGGGTGAAAAACCACACTTCTGTGCTTGCTGTTGACAGAGAACTTATTGCGTACGCAAACCGTTATGTCAGTTGCCCGTGTGAAATCATATCTTTAGGGAGCAAAACGAGAAGCGACTGCTTTCCCAAGTTCACATTCAACAGAGGTGCCCGCAAAGGAAGTTGCTCTTGGTGGGGAATTGACTCCAAAGATAATAACAAAGCAGCTTTTTATGGCACAATTTTTGTTCTTGTGAGATCTGCGAACTAGCCAACGTCAAAGCCTCCGACACCTATGTCGGAGGCTTTTTATATATATTTATCATTATCTATTTGTAATCTATTTTGCTCCATTCTTAATTCATAATTCCTAATTCATAATTCTCGTCATTTGTGATAAAATGACACAAATGAAATATTCAACCCTAATATTCGACCTCGATGGAACATTGGCACCTAGCAAGGCAAGGCCTTCGGAATCAATGTGTAATACTTTATGTGAGGCACTTAAATATTTTAAAATCGCTGTTATCTCAGGAGCAAGATTTGAGCAGTTTCAAGAACAACTCGTAGCACATCTACCTTGCATAGATTTATCAAACCTTATGCTTGCACCAACAAATGGTTCAGCAATATATTCTTTCACAAAAGGAGAGTGGCAGTGCCTTGAAAAAAATATTTTGATCGAGGAAGATAAGGAAAGAATTTTTATAGCTATTAAAAAAGCAATGGCGGAATGTGATATAGCTCCTGATGATACATATGGCCCTCAGATCGACGATAGGGAAACCCAAATTACCTTTTCTGGATGCGGATCAATAGCCCCTATTTCCATAAAAGAAAGTTGGGATGCTGACGCTTCTCTACGAATAAAAATGGCCAATATTATAAAAGAACAAATTCCTGAATTTGAGGTTAGGGTAGGGGGGATGACTTCAATTGATGTAACAGCTAAAGGTTTCGATAAAGCTTCAGCAATTATAAAAATTGAAAAATATTTAAATATTAAAACTGAGGAAATCTTATTTATGGGAGATGCTCTATTTCAAGGTGGCAATGATGAACCTGCAAAAAGAACCGGTGTGGATACTTTGCAAGTAAAAAATCCAGAGGAAACAGAAGAAAAAATTAAGGAACTCCTCTCCTCTGTCATTGCCGTGAAGACGGCAATCCAGTCTTAATGTCCGTATTTTTTTAGTTTGACAAATTGACTATTCAATGCTATGATTATATAGCAAGTGAAAAGTAGTAGCTAGCCGTCTAAACCTACGTAAGGTTTGTTCATTATATAAAGTCAGCTATGAAAAAAAACTGTGGAGTGCCGTTGCAGGCAATTGAAATGACTCCAGAAAGGGCGAACGAAATTGCCATGCAAGTCCTCCAAGGCAAATTCGAGCGTGAGGGCTTAACCATCAAACCCAAAATGGCAAAGCAGAACGTTAAGGAGCTCGCGAAGCAACTTAACATCAGCAATGCCGAAGCCGCTGAATTCGCGCTGGTTATGATTAATCGCATCAGTGATGTGATGCGGACAAAGCTCTGCAAAATCATAGATAAGAAAGGTAAGTAATCTTTTACCATTCATCATCAAAACTTCCTTGTGAATAGCTTGGAAGTTTTTTATTTTTTAATAAATTATAT
>CAIZIN010000032.1 GCA_903933085.1 uncultured bacterium | reverse complement strand
GTTATAAATACAGTTTTCATATTTTAATTATATTTTATTCTTTCTAAAATAAATAGTTACATTATTCTCTAGAATTAACAGATCTTTTTCTCCAAACATTTGAGAAGATGTAGAATTTGTAAGCATTTTTACAAACTCAAATTCTTGCGAATTTTCACAATACATAAGTGTGGAGGCTAAATTACTGAATGTTATCTTTGAATCTGAAAATGTGTATGTTCCTCCAAAACTATTACAATCAGTTTTTCCACTCACCTTTCCGTCTTCAGTAAACCTTAAACTAAATGATCCGGCTTTTTTAGGTTCTATAATCCCCCCTTTTTCTGCATCTGGACCAGTTCCATTCAAAGTCTTTGTCCAAAACCATTCATTTGATGTTAATAGTTTGAGGTCAGCTTCACTCCGGACAACCTCTGCTTTTCGTCCTGAAAATATAATTTTATCATTTTTATAAATATTTAATTCTGGAGCTTTTTCCCAAAGTACAAGTCCGAGATCTTTATTTTCATACCTAGCACCTGAAGCAGAAACGGCAAGATCAAACATGATCTTTTCTGATGAAGTCCCAAGTAAATCCAGCGAGGCTGACTTATCACTATAGTATGTCACTATAGCTTCCACATTCTTATTAGAGAAATATGAAGCTGTAACACTTGTAATTTCATTCCCAACTGAAAAGCTACCATTTTCTAATTCAGCACCTTTCTCAGTCTTTGAAGCCGTTACGAAGACATACATGGCAATACCAGCAAGCAAAACTAGCATCAATATTAAAAATTTTGTTTTATTTGTCATACCCCCATTGTAACACCAAAAAATAATTTTAAATAAACAACACTGTACCCACCTCCAAATTGTGGGTATTTATAAATATTTACAAAGTATTAATACTCTACTTCATCTTTTCTCTCTCTTAGATCAATTGGGTACTTCCCATTAAAACAAGATGTACAGAATACTGATTCAGGAAGACCTGTTGCTTCTATCATCCCATCATACGAAAGAAAATTTAAGGTTGTAGAACCTAAATATTTATTCATTTCCTCAATAGACATTTTTGAAGCCAAAAGAGCGTCCTGTTTCGGAAGATCAATTCCATAAAAATCTGGATATTTAACTGGTGGAGAACTAATTACAAAATGAACTTCTTTTGCTCCAGTTTCAAAAAGCATTTTTACAATCTGTCGAGATGTTGTTCCTCGGACAATTGAATCGTCAACAACAATCACTCTTTTATTTTCAATAAACTCTTTAAGTGGTGCCAGTTTCAACTTCACACCCTGATCACGAATATGCTGTTCTGGTTCAATAAAGGTTCGATGAATATATCTACTCTTTACAATCCCCATTTCGAAAGGAATACCAGAGGCGCTTGCATAACCAATAGCCACAGGAATTGAAGTTTCAGGAATTGGGATCACCACATCTGCTTCAATTAAATATTCCTCAGCCAATCTTTTTCCAAATTTCTTTCTGATATCATAAACAGACTTGCCAAGCAACACACTATCAGGCCGAGAGAAATAAACGAATTCAAAAATATCAAGCTTTTGCGTTCCTTTAACAATTTGTTTAATCTTAAGTCCTTGATCATCCACAACAACCATTTCTCCAGGATTAACATCCCGAATAAAATTCGCACCAATTGGATGAAAAGCACAAGTCTCTGAAGCAAACACATATCCACCATTTAATTTAGCGATAGAGAGTGGTCGAATTCCATATTGATCCCGAAGGGCAATGAGCTTATCTTTTGTCATAATCAATAAAGAAAAAGACCCCGTCATTAGGGGGAATATTTCTTCAATTGCATCTTCTATTTTTTTACCCTCTTTCACAAGAGTATGTACAGCTTCAGTAATTATTATCGAGTCTGAAGAATTTGATAATTCCACCCCCTTATCTTTCAAAAATTTAACAAGTAGAGTTGTGCTAGGTAGATTTCCATTGTGAACCAAAGTAAGAGAATTATCAGATACTTCTACAGGGTGTGCATACTCAATTCCTGCCCCAGATGATGTTGAATATCTATTGTGACCTACTGCAATGTGTCCAGGAAGGCTTTGTATTATTTTTTCATTAAACACCTGTGCAACGAGTCCTATACCCTTATGACAATATATTTTATCTCCATCTGTTGTGGCAATACCTGAATTTTCTTGTCCACGATGCTGAAGTGAATAAAGACCAAAAAAGGTCAGACGACTAACATCCAGACCTTTTCCATAGATTCCAAATACTGCGCATTTTTCTCCGAGTTTTTCCATGCGCATATTGTAGCATAAATAATATATACATAAATTGAAGGTTATCCACAGCTATTGACATTTCCCCCATATATGCTAATATATAGGGTAGGATAGTAAGAAGAATATGCCGTTCTTCCCTTCCCAATCAAAAACAAACGAAAGCAAGATCATGGCTAATACAGACATTTTTGAAGACTATTTTGGATACTATGGAGCTCCGGATATTTGTCCTCAACCCGAGGACGAATGGCCAAATTTTGAAACAGACTTTCGGGTACATTTTCCTTCCGGAAGGACAACTCGGGAAGAAGAAGACTGCGGTGGTGATTTCTGGGATTACGATCCCTTCTTCTGTTTTGCGATGATTAACATATATCATCCCTCAAATGAAGACCAAGAGTTCAAGGCTTGGGATCAATCACAAGAGAGACAAAAACTTTTTGAAGAAACCGATGAGGAAGCGTTTATGAAAATCGAAACGGCCCCTCTTCGTCACCACAGAAAGCGTCACGGAAAGAACCGGCATTAGCAAACGATTCAACACTAGCCACCGTATCGCAAGATTCGGTGGCTTTTTTTATATCCATAAAAAGCCAACCACGAATTTCGTTCTAAACGGTTGGTTATTTTTTAATAAAACCCTCTAATGCCTTCAAGGCTTCGACAGGGACCATATAAACCACGGTATTACTCTGATCCGATGACATATCATTTATCGATTGAAGAGTTCTAAGATGTAGAGCTCCTGGAGTACTTGCGAGCATCGCTGCAGCTTTTGAAATATTTTCAGATGCGGCTAATTCACCTTCAGAATTAATGATGACAGCTCTTTTTTCTCTTTCTGCTTCAGCTTGCTTGCCAATTGTTCTTTCCATTTCTGTTGGTAGGCTAACATCTTTCAGTTCAACATTTTGAACTTTCAATCCCCACGCGTCAGTTTCTTTATCAACAATTTCTCTAATTCTATCAGCAATTTTATCTCGACTTGATAACAACTCATCAAGAGTAACTTCTCCAACAATATTTCTCATTGTAGTTTGAGCATATTGAGAAATCGCATATCTGAAATCTTCAACTTCAATAATTGCCTTGTTAGCATCAGCAACTTTGTAATAGATAACCGCATTAACTCGCACAGAAACATTGTCTCTCGTTATTGCATTTTGATCAGGGACATCAACAGCCTTAGTCCTCACATCAACTTTTTGATATTCTTGTATTATTGGCCAAACAAGCCTCCAGCCCGGCTCCATTATTCCGGAAAATTTACCAAAGGTAAATTTTACACCTTTTTCATATTGATTAATCTGACGAATACTCGTCAAAACCAAAAACAAAACTATAGCAATGATTATATACCACATAAAATTACTTATTATTATTATTTGTTAATTATACCACAATCAAAAAAGTGTATAAAATTACCGAGAGCCGGGCTTTGGTTACTCACTACGGCACCACCTTCAGTGAGCACTATTTAATTAGTAAAAACATTGGTTTTTTACATCTTTTTGTTGACAAATAATACATTTAGTATATAATATTTTGCAGATCACAAACGACAACAAACGATTTGTGAAGTTCACAATGAAAGCAAAAAATAAAAAAGCCGGTATCGTATTTCTTACGGTAATCACATTCTTATCTAGTCTTTCCTGTGCCAAATCGGCAATGGTTGACATAACAATAAACGATAATACTCCAAGCTCTTACTATGGAAATGATCCAAGAATTGGAGTACGCGAGTCAGGAGAAGTTAGTGCAAATAGTATAGCTGACTCTTCGTGGGACCTACGCGCAATGATGTTTGATGTTGACACTAACCACTTATTATTAGTAAGTGGCTTTAATCCACTAACCACAAATGATGGGTATAGTATCGGGGACATATTTATCGACACAAACGGATCTTCCTCATACACATCAAGACCAAACAATGAAGACGGTTACTTCAATTACCAAAATCCTGGTTTTGAAGGGTGTATCAATATCACAGGATGTGTTGATGGACTCCTAACATACAGCCTAACAACTTTGGCAACAAATTCCATTGTTCAATCAAGTTTTGTATCCAAGAATTCAGCTTCTGACCCTTGGAAACTAGTTGAGAGTGGCTCTGATACAGTAATCTCAACAGGAACATCATCGGTCGAATTAATGTCTGACAACAAAATTAAAAGAATCCTAGGGATAGATATTGGGAAAAACGGTGGAGATAATTATGTTTATTGGTTTGATTTAAGCCCCATAATGACTTCAATCACTCCGACAACTTTTTCTACTGTCACCTTTTCACAAACTGAAAGCTGTGGCAACGATCTTATTGTTGGAAGTTATACCAATCCAGGAATGACAGTAGTACCAGAGCTAAAAAGTTCAGTGAGATCATTGGTGATACTAATAGCAGGATTACTCGGCGTTAGAAATCGATACTAAAAATATTAAAGAATATATAAGTCATCAACCTCATCTAGAAATAGTGAGGTTTTTATTTTTAGATTACTACTATCTGTACACCATCAAATATACTGTTTTGGTTCCATTATCATACGCAACAACTATATTATGCCATTTATTATCAGATACTGTTACTAAAAATCTCCGAAGGTGGAGGCTCTGCCAGAGACAACTCCATACTTTAATTAGAGCTAGAATATTTAAATTTTAGATTTTTCCTTTTTTAGAGATACAAATATAGAAATAGAAACAATAAAAAATAAGAGGACAGCTGTGATAATTTGATTTGCAAACATAGTATTCTGATACCAAATCACATCTCCGGCAGAAAATCGTGAGTATGCAAAACTACCATACCCACTGATAACTATAAACCAAACTAAAAATGACAAAATATCCCAATATCCGTTTCTAAATAAAACTCCAGAAGAAAGCTTTAGGAATATGGATATAAAGCCTAAAATTATTACAACTGGGAAAATTATCAAGAGTAAAAATCCTTCACCATCGAACGTCCCTAAAAATAGTAAAATTGCAGAAATCAAAGAAAGTGCTAACGATATTTCATATTTTTTCATTAATATATTATACAGTATAGAATTTAGAGCGCCATAATTGAGAAGTGATAAACATCAAATTCGTTTTTAAAACTAAAGTTGGATTCTGATTACTAATTAATCCATCCAAACCTCTTTACATATACGATCTGCCATAGTATTAACATCTTCTCGAGCTTCATTAATTACAGTCTGAATTTTATTTATTTCTTCAGGATCTTTTTCCATCAATATATTCCGCACAGTACTCGGATGAACAACATTCCTCTCCACCTTCGAAACTCCAGATAATTCTGTATTTTTATCATCAAACTCATCGGTATAATTAGATTCTCTTCCGTAAAATACTTCACCTTCAATTCTATTCTTGTCCTCTTGATATATTGGCTCAGCGTAACGAGCGCGTACAGTTGCAACATCAACATGATCACAACCACTCTCTGAAAGCATTGACGCCAAAAGTGCAACTGAAGTACCCGATCTCATCACTTGGGTAACAACTAAAGCATTTTGGTGATCTTCTGTTACAAATTTAAGATAATCAACAAAACTTTCAAATTCTTTTTCGTCTCTACCATCATCAACAACATCCCTAAGCATTTTTCCCCCATTGATAAATAAAGTTTGGATTTTTGCTTGTGGATTTCGTTTTTTTATAATCGCTCGCATTAATAAAGTAGGTAACCGCCCGCCAGTCTCATCACTCACTAAAATATCATAAAAACCTTGGTCAATTTTATCTTTTAATTTTCGTACTAAACTACAAGCATCTTCTTCAAGATTCCCAAACTCTTCATGTTTATATATACTTTCTTTTTTCTGGTCTGTATTAACCGGTGCATTTTCTAAAAATTGCTTCATGTGTGTATTTTAACTCATATTCGATCAATTGAAAATTGAAAAGATTTTAAACCAACAAATGTCTGGTCTCTGACAAGGAAATTTGTGATTTACCGAGAACTGGGCTCTGGTTATTTCTACATAGAGTAAGGTTCTGATGACTCTTTATAGAAAAAACCCAGCCGGTTAGGGTTGGGTTTGGAAGAACAAATTTTGCTAAACAGATTGTTTTTCGAAGGCATTAGAATGATGAAATCCTTTGATAGGACCATCGTAACTCCCTAGAAATTCCTCCACATCAAATGGTGCCTCTGGACCACCAGGGTTGTGTTTGTGAAACCGACAGAGCTTGTAAAGCATATCCGCCCTAGTGAGATGAGGAAACTTCTTTTCAAAAATATAAAGAAAGTTAAGACATCCAATCATCCAGACATCCATACTAAGTTGTCCTTCGCGATTATGCCGATCAAAATGCTCCCAGACATGTTCGCGGAAATGTTGAATAAACTCCTGAGGAGTTCGTGCTTCAGCAATGAGTGCACACCATTCGTCGTGCATTTTTGTTATCTCGGGATTATCTGTAACATTCATAAGTGATATTTGTGTTTTTTGAAATGTACATACCCACAACACCATGCCGTAGGTGTATGAAAATTACAATTAATTATGCAAAAAGTCAATCGAAAATCTCCGGAGGTTGAGCCTCCGTCAGAGATACACTCTACCCCCAAAGGTTTTCTGGGTACATGCCGGCTTCGATCAAGTCTTTAATCTTTTGCTCAACAAATGGTTTATCTTCAATATATGTCACTCCAAACCATTCCGCATCTGCCGAAACAACCTTAAGTTTAATTTTATTATCTTCCACCAGTTTATTCACAACAAAAGGGATATAAAATTCAGCTTTCAAATTTTCTTTGTTTTCTTCAATAAAATTTTTAAACATTTCTTCTGAGTGAAAAAAATATGAAGGTGCAAAGCCAAAAAAATTCATAGAAGCAATCTCCCACCCTGTGAGTTCCTCATATCTTTCGCCTTCTTTATACCTTGCGCCGGAAGGTGTTTTTTCAATATGAGTACGCTCGGTTACTTTTCGCAAAAAACCTTCTTCGTCGACTTCTGTTATCCCTCGAGACACATGTCCATAATCCGAAAGAGTTTTATTTAATGTGTAGCCCACCATAAAATAATTATCACCATCTTCAGAAGACAACTTTGATAAATTCAGAGCCATTACTTTAAACGCTTCCGCACCATAAAAATCATCAGCATTAATAACTGCAAAAGGTTCTTTAATAACATCTTTTGCCATCATTACCGCATGAGATGTTCCCCACGGTTTTTCTCTTCCTTCTGGCACTTGGTACCCCTCCGGCAAAATATCTAGTCCTTGAAAAACATATTCCACAGTAATATTGTTGGCAAATCTCTTTCCAATTTTTTCTTTAAATTCATTTTCAAAATCCTTTCGAATCACAAAGACAACCTTTCCAAATCCCGCCCGAATAGCATCATGCACAGAATAGTCTAATATCACCTCTCCCGAAGGTCCAATAGGATCAATTTGTTTGAGCTTTCCATATCGGCTCCCCATCCCCGCCGCTAATATTAATAGTGTTGGTTTCATATTAGAAATATTATACCACAAACGTTTTCATACTATAAAATCAAAGGTTCCTGACACTTTTTCCAATTTCAAAATAATTATATTTTCAAGAGCATCGGAAGATGATCGGAAAGTTCCAAATTAGGGACAGAAAAACTATTTATCTTTATATCATTATCAATGAAGAAATAATCGGAATATCTCAAATCTTTTGTATATAAATTTCCTCTTGTATCTTTTATCTTATACTCCTTAATTAAGTCTGCGTATTTATCACCAAACATCTCAATAGATTTTGTATGAGGAAGTAAATTAAAATCTCCACAAATAATTTTCTTTGCATTAAAAGATTCGGAAAGTTCAATTATTTTTCGACTTTGAGCAAGTTTAGCTTCCGTATCTTCTTTTATGCTTCCTTGCCACATCCCGTGAACATTCAATACAAGATATCCTTCAATTTGCACAGCCAAAACAACGCCGGCTGCAAATCTCCCTGAATAATCACTCCAAATTTCTTTTGGATCATAAAGAGGTATTCCACCCTTTGATTCTTGATTTAAATTACCCCTTACAAAACACGCTATACCAAATTGAAAATCAATCTCATCCTTTCTTTTGTCATAATAGTGACTCTCATCTCCATATCCATATCCATAAAAATATCCAGTATAACCTTCTAAGAGCCTACTTATTTGCTCATAAGCATCTTTGAGTTCACCTTTTTCTGTTTTTCCATTACCATTCTTGGAAATTTCTTGGAAACAAAAGATTTCAGTATCTTCTGAGGATTCTTTTATAAAATCAAAAATTGGATCGGTAATTCTGCACCCCCAAGTATTTAAACTGATTATTTTCATGATTATATTATATCAATTTTATCATCTATGACCAATATGGAATGCGCCAGAGCTAGGCTCTAGTACCTATATGAGGGTACCAAGACCCGGCCTCAGTTACTTACCCGCTGGTATTGACAAAAGTTTCATATGATGTAATTTATTTTTCAGACACCGTTCTTTATCAAAAGTTTGGGAAGTCTCAAAAACACACAAACACATTAATGAATCTCTACATACTCTTTAAATTTTTTTAACATTTTTCTCATAGCATTTATATCATAGTCTTGATCATAGAACTGATATATTTCAGTATCTGAATCTTCATCAATAATAAGCTGTCTAACATAAAATTGTTTTTCTCTAATTTCTTTGTCGATTTGAATGGGATTTGGTCCACAATTTTGAAAACAATTTTTATCAATGATACTAATATCTTTTCCTTGTTCTTCCAATAGAACAAACTTGTCCAATCTTTCATCAAAATGTTCCAAATGATCTCTTAAATCATTTTTCAAAATGCTAATATTCATATCCTTATAGTCACAAAAATATTCTTGAAATGCACTTCTGCGCCTCTTTCTTATCCCCATAGTTTCATCGGTATCATACTTAGTCTTATTAATATTTGGAAAAATCAATTTGTAAATATTAGACACATGCACCAAAAAATGATGATAGTTACTATATATTTCAGAGCCATTTAACGATCTTTCTGCTCCATCAATTTCCAAACAGACTTGCTCAATATATAAATCAAGATGTTGTCTATTCATTTGATTTAATTGTAACACACTTAGATCTCCGAAGGTCAGACCTGCGACAGGAAGTACTTTAATTTGCAGTTAATATCATTGTCACAAAAGAAGTTAATACTGCAGTAAGAACAGAAGCTAAAATTACAGCCAAGAAAGGTAACCACCTATTCCACATATTATCAATTTCCCCGTCTGTTTTATATCCATTATAAATAAATTTATAATATATAGGATTTACAACCAATTCAAGACCCCAGTAATTCTTAAGAAACCCTGGCATTGCATGCATTTGACTTATCAGATACTTATCTGTTCCTTTCTTCATAAAATTCTCTGGATTAAAATCAGGAATATATGATCCAATTTTTTGAGATTCTACATAAACCAACTCATTTTTCTTTAAATAATCAACAGTATAGAAAATCTGTTCAAGCTCAAATAGATTATCTTTAAGATTTAATATGTTACCATTCTCGACTTTGACAATACCTAAAGAGACGACAATGTCGCCAATTGTTGACCTTCTTAATTCCCCCAATTCTTCACAAAATTTATTATGAATTTTCATATATAGTTGTCATTATTTTAACATGAACAAAAGAGTTTAGATCTACTAGTTAAATTTAAACAGATCATTAAAGCATTATCCTAATAACCTTATAAATCTATATTAATTATCTATATTCCAGACTTTCGTCTATTACACTCCTTACAAAGCATCTGACAATTTTCCACTACGGTCTTACCACCCTCATGCCATGGATTAATATGATCTGCTTCCATTTCGGAAAGTTGAAACTCTTTTTTACACGTAGGACAAATACTATTTTGTCGCTCATATGCTTCACGTTTCATATTTGGAGTAAATGCTCGGATAGAAAGATATCTTTCTTTTCGAGTTAGTACATATGGATAAATACCAGATTTCTTCGTTACATCTTCATCTTGCATTGATTTTTTAATTTCTTTTTCAAGTTTTTCAGAATCAAGTTTTTTATTCTTAAATTCATTACAAAGTTCACCCCAATTTACTCCAGACATTTCTTTTCGGTAATTTGGGAAAGTTTTTCGCACCCAATGAATTACATCTTGGAAATATTGCCACAATTCATCCGCATTTTTGTCATGTTGATGTTTTGCCATATATTCTTCTATTTGTTCATTACTTATCCAAGATAAAGCAGTTTCCAAATATTCTTGCCTAATAGGTGATCCAGTTATTAGTTGTCCACCATCGTTTGCAAGTAAATAAGCCACACAATTTGACTTACTAAATTTTAATTTTGCATCAGATAGCCAAGGTCCAGTATATACAGCATTTCTAAGTTCCTGATCTGTTAATTTTTCACCAGCAATATTAATAATTTTAAACCAATCAAGCTTTTCTTTATCATTTCCCTCGCAGTGATAAATCATCAAATCATAATTTAAAATTTGTTCTTGTTCTTCTTTGGTTAAATTATGAAACATCGCAATTCGACCGTTAAATTCAATCGAAAAATCTCCATTCACAAATTGAGCGATACTGATTGTTCGTTGTTGTCCATCGAGTACTTCAAAGTTTCCATCTTCCTTTTTTACCCAATACATCACATTCAAAGGAAAACCATTTTTAACAGTTCTAATTACTTCATCTCGTTGTTTGCCACCATATACGAATTCTCGCTGATACTTGGGACGAATATCCAACTTACTGCCAAAAGCAGATACTCCTTCTTCAGCACTATCTTTATAGTCTTCTACAACTTCTGAAATTTTTATTTTATGTAATTCTATTTTCATATTATTTTTGTGGTTTTTTATTTCTGATTAATATACGGGCAAATTTTTCTTTGCTTTCACCATGCACAATACCTCGATGTTTATGTTCTGGGTCTTTTCTCAACAATTCAACTTCTGCGGAAATATCTCCACTGTGTGTCTGGCCAATTATTTCAAATTGATCTGGATTATATTTATCTAAAAAGGTTATTGGTACTCCCATTACTCCGTTGTAATCCATTGGTATATCATTTACCTTATCAACATTGATTGCTTCGTAATTATCATATTTGGGATATTCTTCCGGTGAATATTTTTTATAAAGTATCAAATTGTTGTGACGTTTTGTAGTATCCAAATTTGTATACCATACAATTCTACCCATGCTAAAAAACTTTATACCATTTTCAATCTTAATTCTTGATTCCGTCTCTATATCATAATCATCGGGAACTTGAAACCATTTTGTGCCACCATTATCATAGCCAAGCCACAATTTATTTTCTTTTAATAGTTTAAAAAAATCTTTAGTAGTAGTTGCATTCTGATCACCAAGAATTATAAATTTTTTATTAAACTCAATTAACTGAGCAGCATATTCTCTAAACAATGAAAAAGGTGGATTGGTTACCACAATATCTGCCTGTTTTAAAAGTTCAACACTTTCCAAACTTCTAAAATCACCATCACCTTCCATTGGCGACCATTCATTATTTTTATTAGTTTTTAGCTGTTCTGCAATATCCCGTAAATCAAAAGCGCCATCATTATCAAGGTCATTGACTTCATTAATAATAAATTTGTTAGCGGTATTCTTAGGTCTGCCTTTAGATTGTTTTAATGTCTTGTCATTTCCAAATAACCCTAACTGAGTATTAGCAATTGGTGATGGTTTATAACTTGTGGCAATAAGTTTCTTCAAGCCTAAAGCATTAAAATTCGACGCAAAATACTTGAAAAAATTACTTTCAAAAGGGTCGTCACAATTACAGTATACAACCTTACCGCGGAACTGTTCTTTATAGTGCTTTAATTCTTTTTCAATATCAATAAGCTGAGTATAAAACTCATCTTTCTTTGCTTTGTTTGCCTTATGAAGATTTGAGTTTAAAGATTTTTCTGCCATAATTACAACAATCATCCCACAAAATATAGATAATTACAAACAAGAAATTGACTCGAAAAAATACCCCTTTCTTTTTCTCTTTTTTGATGTATTATGTATCTAAATTATTGCGGGATCGTCTAATGGCAGGACAGCGGGTTTTGGATCCGTTTATCTTGGTTCGAGTCCAAGTCCCGCAGCAAATGACCTCTTGAGGCCTATTTGATGCGGGAAATGAGTGATGTTATCACTCACGTCTTGGACTCAAACGGCGGAGTATAATTTTTTAAATTTAAAAAATTCCGATCCGGTGACCAGACAAAAATTTTCGACGGAAAATTTTTAATCGAGGTCGAGAAGTGTACTCACGATCTAAGTCCTGCACCCAACACTAAGTAATCAAATTAAAAGTTATAACCTATTTTACTTATATCTAACAATAAACATAAAAAGGTGAACTCCGTGTTAGAAATTACAATGGTTGGAGATTATGACCCCAATTTTTATAAAGATATATGGTTTAAACCATCTCTTTTTATCGATTTATATTTAGAAAATGAATCAAAATTAAATATATTAAAAAATAGAGAAAGATCAAAAAAAATTCGTGAGTTGTATCCAACTTCCCTTTTTGCCTTGTTGTGTTCAGTTAATCTTAAAAGACCCCATTGGGTAAAACCAGTCTCAGATACTTTCCCTGATACACAAATCTTGTTTTTAAGTGATGATAAAGAAAAAGAACGAACTATACCAAAATTATATTTGATTGAAAATACTACATACC
>CAIZIN010000031.1 GCA_903933085.1 uncultured bacterium | reverse complement strand
GAGGATGGAACAATGCACAAAGGAAGAATTACAAAACTTTACACATTTGAAGGAATGAAAAAGAAGGAAGTAAAAGAAGCAGAGTCTGGAGATATTATTATGCTTTCTGGTCTTCCAAATATTTATATTGGAGAAACAATTTGTGATTCCGAAAACACAGAACCCCTTCCATCAATCCACATTGACGAGCCAACAATCAGTCTAAACTTTTTGGTGAATGATTCACCTTTTGCTGGAAAGGAAGGTAAATTTGTAACAACAAGACAAATCAAAGATCGCCTTGATAAAGAACTTGAAATTAATGTTGGACTAAAAGTTGATTCTACATCTTTTGATTCTTATAAAGTATATGGTCGTGGAGAACTTCATATTTCAATTTTGCTTGAAAATATGCGACGCGAAGGATATGAACTTCAGGTTTCTCAACCACAAGTTATTACAAAAGAAGAAGACGGTGTGAAAATGGAACCCTTTGAAGAAGTTACTATTGATGTGCCAAATGAAGTCGCAGGTGTTGTTATCGAAAAACTCGGAAAAAGAAAAGGGCTTATGATGAATATGAAACAAGAAGGTTCGACAACAAGAATGATTTTTGAAATCCCAACTCGTGGACTTTTAGGATATAGAAATCAATTTACAGTCGATACACGTGGCGAAGGTATTCTCTGCTCACGATTTTCAGATTTCAAACCATATGCTGGAGAAATTGAAAAACGAGCAACGGGTTCAATGATATCAATGGAATCTGGAAAAACTCTTGCCTTCTCACTTTGGAACCTGCAAGATCGAGGCACGCTATATATAGGAGCAGCAACAGATGTATATGCGGGCATGGTTATAGGTAATACTTCAAAAGGTGATGAAATGACAGTGAACCCAACAAAAAATAAACAACTTTCAAATGTGCGAGCATCTGGCTCTGATGAGGCGCTTTATCTCGTACCACATCACGAACTTTCAATCGAAAGAGGTCTTGAAATTATTTCTGATGATGAATATTTAGAAATTACTCCAAAATCAGTTCGCCTACGAAAAAGATATTTAACAGAGGCAGATAGAACAAAAGCAATGAGAGCGGAGAAGGGACTTTCGTTCTAGGGACAGAATTAAGAATTATGAATTAAGAATTAGGAATGGATACCAAAAGACCGCGACTACGTCGCGGTTTTTTGTTATGTGTTATGTGTTATGTGTTACAAATTCTCCCACTTTTGTCCTAACGATATGATAGGCAAGAGCAGGCACCCCTAAAGCTTTCCCCCATTCGTGAGCCAATGTTCTCATATACGTACCAGAGGAAACTTCAGCTTTAATTTTAACAATTTGAAAATTTATATTCAGGCTACCCAAAACTTCATTCCATTTTGAGAGAATAATTTCTTGTCGGAAATCCCCCCTGTTAAAATCTAAATTATTTTTAACAGGGTAAACTTTTACTTTACTAATTTTTTTTTCAATTTCTTTCAATAATTCTTTTGAATTTATTTCTCTCCAACTAATAACTTTTAAATCAAAAATTTCCACTTCTCTTTTTGGTATTTCAATATCTTTCAATTCGCCACTCCTAGCTAAAGAAAAAAGAGGTTTTCCATTTACGGGTTTTGAAGAATATTGTGGATATTCAAAAATATTCTTCCCAATAAAATCTCTTAAGGTTTTAACGGCTTTTGCCTTGTTGAAGTCTGCTGAGTAAAACTCGTTGAGTGCAGAAGTTTTTATGGGCCTCGGGAGGAGTGGCGACGACGGACGGAGAAAATTTTTAGCAAAAAATTTTCGGGCCAGAGGAAACTTTCACCGAATAAGATTTTGTAAAATCAACTACAAACAGCTATCAGCCTGGATCCAAGAATATTATTCTGCTGAATAATTTCCTGGCCACACCTCGTGTCGCCGCACTCTGGTCTTGCAGTCGGGTCCCACCCCGACTTCACGGAATGACACAACACCCCAACAATCACCTCCCTCAGCCGTTGACTCACCCACTTAAATATGATAATCTACCCTTCACATATGGCAACAAACATAGAAGTATCAAAAACAGGTAACGAAAACAATGGAACACTACTTAAGCGTTTTACAAAAAAAATGCAAGAAGCTGGTGTGCTTCCTCGTGTTCGAAGTATCCGTTACAACGACAGAGCCCTTTCAACTTTCAAAATAAAGAAGGCTCGTCTAAAATCTATCAGCAAAAAATCAGAAATCGAGAAGCTTATCAAACTCGGTAAGCAGGTTGAAACAAAGAGGAGACGACGATAGATGTCATTTGATATAAACAACTTCACAAGGGGCAATGTTCCATACAAGGATTTGCCCCTTTGTGCTATCAAAGAAAAAGTTTTAGGAAAAAACTATGAGCTCTCTCTAGTTTTTGTTGGTGATACACGATCAAGAAATTTAAATAAAACTTACAGAGGAAAAGATAAGCCAACAAATATTTTAAGCTTTGAACTCTCAAAAACTTCTGGAGAAATAATAATAAACCCTCATCTTGTAAAGAGTCAGGCGCCAAAATTTGAACGATCATATTCAAATTTTCTTGCCTTTTTATTTATCCACGGGTTATACCATTTGAAAGGAATGCAACATAGTAGTACAATGGACAAAGCTGAAGAAAAAATAAGAAAAATATTTAATATT
>CAIZIN010000030.1 GCA_903933085.1 uncultured bacterium | reverse complement strand
TTCTGGGGGACAGGATTTTTCCGCTTTGCCTCAGACTGTTTTTGTTTTTAGCCCGCGCGGAGGAGGGGTCTGGGGAGGAATCCGCGCGGGCTTTGGGGCGGGGGCTATTTTTTCCAATCCTCTCATGAATACATTCATGATTGGCGGAGACTATTCCATTTGGCAGTTAAAATATGCTATAATAAAAATATGATTATGAACAAAATTTTGGCACGAATCGAGAGAGAGAGAGAGAGTAAACGGGACTCGCCGATTTGTCGTGTCTTTAACTTTTCCACTTAAAATATGACACCGTTTTTGCGGTGTTTTTTTGTATTTTATTATTAACAATTAACTTATCAAAATTATGTGGGAATCATTTTACTTTTCAATTTTAATCGCAGGGTTTGGTGGAGGAATGGTTAGGGCTTTATTTGGATTTTTCAAACAATTTTCTTATAAAACTCCAAAATTTGAAACCCTTTACTTTTTCGTTATGGTTTTTATTTCAGGCATTATCGGTCTGTTGACCGCGGTTGCTACAAAGGAGCTTGGGTTAAACTTTTTCGGGCTTGGTGAATTTACTCCGGCATTGGCTTTTATCGTTGGTTATGCTGGTGGTGATTTCTTGGAAAGTGTTTACAAAATTGTGCTGAAGAAAACTTCAATTTTTGAGGTTCCGGCAGTGTTAAGTAAATAAATTTATGTGGAAATTTAGCAAAGTTAAGAAAATTAAATATCAAAAGACGATATCTGTTATCCTTGCTGTTCTTTTGATATTTCAATTTGTACTACCAATACAAGTTTTGGCGGCTACAAGAAGCTACGATTTTACAACCTCTTCCGATTACACATTTGATAACACAAAAATATCATTTTCAGCGGGACAAGCACAACTTAAAGCAACTACAACGCCTTCATGGTATAACGCATCATGGACAAAACGAAAAGTAGTTACCATAGATAACACTGGCAACAGTTCGACACTCACGAATTATCAGGTACAAGTCAGTGTAACTTACGATTCCGACATGCAGGCGGATTTTGATGATATTAGATTTACCGACAACGACGGTACAACTTTAATTGATCACTGGCTGGAAACAAAAACTGATTCTACTTCCGCAACATTTTGGGTAGAGGTTCCGAGTATTCCAGCTTCTTCGAACAAAACGATTTATATGTATTATGGCAACAGTGGTGCCTCAACAGCAAGTGTTTTTTCAGGTGTATTTAGTCAAGGAAGTGATTTTAGCTCTAACTTTGGAACTCTAACCCAAAAAGTTGCGGGTAACGGCACAGCAGAGGTTCTTCCGTTAAGAGATATTAATAGTACGCAAGCATATCGTGCTTGGACAAGAAGTGAAAATCCGATACTACAGGCATCCGATCTTGGTAATCCAAATTTTGATTATGTTCGTGAGCTTACTCTTCTGAGAGATACTAACAACTTAGCTGTAAAAGAAGGTGGAAAATATATTGGATATTTTGCAGCAAGAAATGGTACGACTGGGGTGATGGATAGTTACAGGACAGAGTCTAACAACCTAACAAGTTGGACTAATTTCCAGCCAGCAGTTGTGCATGGACAGGCAGGTTTAGATTCTATAAGTGCTTCAGTGTCTAGTGTCATGAAGTTCAGTCCCACGGATTATCGTATGTGGTACTGGGCTAGAGAAAGTTTTCCAGGAGTTTATGATGCGACTATCGCTTTTGCAACAAGCACTGATGGAATTAATTGGACGAAGCAAGGAGTGGCGGTAAATAAAAATCTTTTAAATGTTGCCGGCACAAGCAAAGCCATGGGTGTCCCGTGGGTATATCATTTAAGTAATGGAACCTATGTATTATTAGTTGAAGCCTATGGTTCCGATGATCCGGAGTGGCGTATATTTGGTTTTACAAGTAGCGATGCATTAACATGGACTGTGATTAATAGTGGAAACGCAATACTAAATTTAGGTATAACAAATGCATGGGATGATGCAAGTGTTGCTAATCCGAAATTGATGGAATTGTCGGATGGAACTCTTGTCATAGAATATAATGGGGCTGATACAGCGGTTAATAATTTTCAGCTTGGCTATGCTACATCTTCAAGTATTACAGGCACATTTTCTCGGAACATAAGTAATCCAATGATAGGCATTAGTAATCCAACTGACAATTATGGTGTTGAAACAAGTCACTGGTCATTAGATGAGACTGGAAATAATTGGATACATTTTCATCAAGAATTTTCCGGAACCTCTGCGACTGCTAAAATATATAAGTCTGATCCAATTTTGGCACAAGGCGCTTTGCTTCAAGGGAATGTAGATAGCGACAGTGCTTTTCTTGGCACAACTTTATCAAGTTCGTTATTTGTGGCAAGAAATAAAACATATATGGGTTCAACGAGGGATGATTCTGGTACCTCACCCCTAATATTAGCTTTATGGGATAGTGTATCTGTACCAAATAGCAACATATCAACCAATCTTCAAAGCATAAGGAGATTAGAGATTGTTCGTCAAGCTTACGGAAGAACAGCCAAAGGAGATATTTATATATTTTATTGGGATGCAAGCGGTACTCGACAATCATGGGATGGTTCTTCGTGGACAACGACGGCGACATCAATTGTGACAGACTATGAACGTCCTATATTTGCACAGATTACCGATGATGGAACTAATTATGCTATTAGCGTTAGATATGCTGACAGTGTGGGAGGAGCTATTGCCACAGCGACAATCGTCAAATCATCTGTAAAAGCTTTTAGCAACGGGCGTGTTTTGCTTGTGGGAGATCCGTTTACTGAGGCATGGAAAGGTCAATTGTTTGTTGAATCAATGTTAGTGCGTTCTTATACCTCTCCTGAACCTGTAGCCACATTTGGATCTGAGGTAACTCTGTATGACAATAACAATCCCACCCTTCAACCCATATCTGCAATCACATTTACCGCTCTTTCCGCTTTCACTGAAACCGCCACAAAAAACAGCGGCGAAATAAAATATCAAATTTCCAACGATGGCGGTACTATTTGGTATTGGTACAATTCTGGCTGGACGACTACGAGTGCCGGATATACAGAAGCGAACTCTGCTAGTGATATAAACTCAAACATTGCAACATTCCCCGTTGGAAGCGGACAATTTTTATTCAAAGCATATTTACATTCTGATGGTGCCCAACTGGTTCAATTAGATAATATTGACTTAACCTACATAAATGACACCACTGGTCCAACTGGAACAATCAGTAACGGAAACGGAACACCAACCAACGACACGACCCCAACTTTTAATTTAACTATTGCTGATGCCGGAATTGGAATCACCGGAGCGCAAATGCAATTTTCTTGCGACAATTCCACTTGGTCAACGTGGGAAAGTTATGCTACACCCAAAACAGATTTCAACATTCGAACTGGTGCGGGTTGTACAGATGTTGATGGTTCAAAAACTATCTATGTTGAGTACAAAGATTCTCTCGGAAATATCGGCTCGTCATACAATACCGGAGCTTTTACTTTGGACACTGTTTCTTCAAATGCGGCTCTTTCAGGTACACCCGCAAGCATTACAAATTCTGCATCAGCTAGTATTACAGTTGCCGGAACAGACATCACTACCTACAAATATAAAATTGATTCTGGCGCGTATGGTGCAGAAACTCCTATTGCCACTTTAATATCTCTATCAAGTTTATCTGACGCGAGCCATACTCTATCCGTAATTGGCAAAGATTCAGCCGGAAACTGGCAAGCGGAAGGAAGTACCACCACATACACATGGACAGTTGATACAACCGTACCCGCTGTCACTTTCATAATTCCTGCAACATCAGATTCTTTAACTGTTTCTTTCACTTCTTTTTCTGCGACTGATGCGAACACAATCACCGGATATTTAGTTAATGAAACAGCAACAATTCCAGCGATTGATGATGTTGGCTGGGCTGGAACGGCACAAACTCAATATGTCTTTACAACGGAAGGGGCAAAAACTTTGTACGCTTGGGCAAAAGACGAGGCTGGAAATATTTCAACAAGTGGAAGTGGTGCAGTAACGGTTACTCTGCCAACACCCGCAGTGAGTCATAGCGGTGGTGGTGGATGTTATGGTTGTTATGTTAATCCTGCTATTCCGTCTGGCGGATTCAAAATGAGTATCAATGGCGGAGCATCTACAGCCCCGAACAGAAATGTTTTTCTGGGGTTTAATGCCGGAGCAGATATAAAGAAAATGGCGATATCAATGACTGGTGATTTTACTGATGCCAGTCAAGAAAATTATATCGCTTCCAAACAATGGGATTTATGCTCAAAACTCGGTGGTGCAGTTAAAAATCCAACTTGTCTGGACGGACAGTATACAGTTTACGCCAAATTCTACACTGCTTGGGGTAGAACTTCTGACCCCGCCATAGCTTCAAGCACTATCACGCTAAAATCTGGCTACGCAGAGGAAAATTTACAGAAATATACTAATTTACCGTTTACCAATCCATTTACTAAATATCTGCAATACAGACAAACAAATACCGATATTAAACGCTTGCAAATTTTCCTCAATTCCGATCCAGATACAAAAGTGGCCGATTCAGGTGCTGGTTCTCCGGGCAAGGAAACCAATTTTTTCGGTTTGCTCACCAAAAAAGCAGTCATAAAATTCCAAGAAAAATACGCTAAAGATATTTTATCGCCTTGGGGTTTTGTCAAAGGGACTGGCTATGTCGGCAAAACTACCTTGGCTAAAATAAACGAGTTAATGGGAAATAAATAATCATCATGAATACATTCATGAATAACTATGCCAACACAAAAATCACAAAATCATAACATCCGCAAACTTTCCAAAGTTGCCGGAGGCAACAGCTTTTCTCTAACTTTACCAATTGAGTATGTTCGAAAATTGAAATGGAAAGAAAAACAAAAATTGGTTGTTGAACTCAAAGCAAGACATTTGATTATTAAAGATTGGAAAAAATAGCCCCCGCCCCAAAGCCCGCGCGGATTCCTCCCCAGACCCCTCCTCCGCGCGGGCTAAAAACAAAAACAGTCTGAGGCAAAGCGGAAAAATCCTGTCCCCCAGAAAAATAGATTTTCCGCTTTGCCGAAGTCCGAATTGAAGCCCCGCCACACTGCCTGAATACTTGGAAGGCAGAACACCAAAAAGAAAAATGTTCTTTCCTTTTTAAAAAAAATCCACCCCGCGCAAAATCAAAAAAGCAAGGAACATTTTTTCTTTTTGGTGTTGCCGAGTGAAGCGAGGCGGTGGCGGGGCTGTTGAGTTGGCACTAGAATTCCGCCAGTTTCTCTGCAAGAGAAACCCGCCCGAGCCCGCGAGGGCGGTAACGGAGAGCGAGAAGCGGAGACAGCCCTGTTTTTTGATACCTTAATGGAAAAAATTTAAAAGAACACCGCCGCCAAAAATAAAGAATCAAAAACAGGGCTGTCATAGCGACGAGCGAGCCGTGGCGGAATTCGTCGTGGAGCGTACGAAAAACTTTCACATCACCACGTGCTCCGCGCGTGCGCTTGTCTTTCATTCAGTGATTTTGGAAAAAGGTTCGAGTATGGTAAAATAAACGCACAAAAACTTAAAGAAAATGTGAAAACATTTTCTTTTTTGTTTTTGCAACGAGAGAGGGCTTGAAAGACGGAGGCTGGCGAGCTGAGTCGGGGTCGAGCAAAAATTCAGTAGAATTTTATGCGTGACCAAGTCCTTCCTCTGAAGACCTTGAGTATGTCGCACGGAGCGAAGCGAGTACGATACGAAAGGTTGAATTGCGAATAAGAGTAATTCAAAGCCGGAGCATGACGATGTGAGGCAAGGCTATGAAATTTGTCAACAGAAAAATATTTGTGGCTACCGACCCTGTAAGGGTCAAGACTCCTCTCTCCGCAACTAATCCTTCCTCTACGCACGTTTTCCCTCTTCTAACAACAAAAAACAACCTACGTATAGATTACAGTGTTTCATTTTTTGATATACAGTTTGTATATGCTTTATACAGGAAAAGGGGATAATGGAAAAACTACAACTTTTGGTTGTAATCAGAAGATTTCAAAAAGTTCGGCAATTACCGAGGCTTTAGGTTCTTTGGATGAAATTAATTCTTTTTTAGGGATAGTTAAAATAAATGCGAAAGAATTAAGAATTATGAATTAAGTGGTGAGCAGGTTGTGGAGAATATTCAACAAAACCTTTTTATTATTCAGGCTGAACTTGCTGGATCATCAATGCAAATAGGGGAAGATAAGCTTCGAGAATGCGAACTCTTGATTGGTAATATTGAAAAAGAATTGCCCCCAATTAAAACTTTTTTCATATCTGGTGGCACAGAGCTTGCTTCACTTTTCGACTTTGCTCGTACCCTTGCTCGTAGAGCGGAGAGAAGAGTTGTGGGTGTTGTAGATGACGGCGAAAATTTAGGTGAATTTACTATTTCATATTTAAATAGACTCTCTTCTCTTTTGTATGCTCTCGCTAGATTTTCAAATCATGTCGCAGGAATAATCGAAGAATCACCAAAATATAAATGAAACACTTTCGACACATTTTAGTTTGGTCAATTGCCACTGTATTACTTGTGGCTATTTTTACACATACAAAACCAGTTGTTGCAGATAATCAGATAAATGAAATAAGGTATTCTACTTCCACACCCCAATTTGTGTTGCTTTCCTTTGATGGTTCAAAATCTTTAGGAATGTGGAGAGAAACTCAAGAGTTTGCACAAAGAATGAATAGTGAAGGGAAGCCACTTCATTTTACATATTTTATAAATGCGATTTATCTTTTGACTGAGGGAAATAAGGATGTCTATCAATCGCAAAGGGGTATAAAAGGTGATTCATTGATTGGTTTTTCAAATAATGAAGAAGATGTCGTTTCACGAGTTGATGAAATTAAAAAAGCATTTAAGGATGGACATGAAATAGCTAGCCATTCCGCCGGTCATTTTTCTGGTCAGCATTGGAGTGGAGAAGAATGGTCGAATGAATTTTCATCTTTTGATAACTTAGTTTCTGGTGTTCAAAAAAATAATTCACAAGTCACAATTTCTGATATTTCATTTTTAAAAAATGAAATTGTGGGTTTTCGTGCACCTGAGTTGGGTGTCAATGACGCTTTATACAAAACATTAAAAGACTTTAACTTCAGTTATGACTCAAGCGGTATTGCACTTCCCGATGTACAGCCAAAAAAAGATGATTATGGTATTTGGCACATTCCGCTTAATACTATTGAAATAGGGGAATGGAATTCTCCAGCTATCTCTATGGATTACAGTCTTTGGATTCTACAATCATACGGAAAAGAAGAGGCTGTGAAAGGGACTGAGTTGTGGGATAAATATTTCAATGATGTAAAAAAAGCATACACGGTATATTTTGAGAGAAATTACGAAAACAATAGAGCTCCTGTGGTGATAGGTAATCACTTTTCTCTATGGAATGATGGTGTATATTGGGAGGCGATGAAGTCTTTTGCAGAAGATGTCTGTGGAAAGCCGGAAGTATATTGCGTGACATTTAAAGAGTATGTTAAATACTTAAATGCAAAAAACACAGAACCCCTCGTCAAAAAGCAATAATTGTGTTATATATAAAGGAATTCACAAGGTTTTGATCCCACGCTGTCATTCCCTCGAAGGCGGGAATCCAGTCTGCAGAATCCAGGGCCTGGATCCCCGCATTCGCGAGGATGACAGAAATATGGATTGATTATGGGATGATGTTAGTTTAAATTTAACCACATGGCGACTATAGTTTAGTGGTAAAACTCCGGTTTGTGGATCCGGCGTCGAGAGTCCGATTCTCTCTAGTCGCCCAAAAATAACGAGCCGAATGCGAAAGCATTTGGCTCTTATATTTTTGGAGCGACTAGAGAGAATCGGAAGCCGGAGGTCGCGAAGCCGCCTGACTGAAAGGAGGGTGTGACCGAGGCGGGGTCGCGAGCACTTAGTAGAATTCGAGTGAGTGAAACTCACGAAGAATTATACTTAGTGACTCGTGTATGATTCTCTCATCTGGCCTGGGAGCGAGGCAGGGTCGTGAAAAATTATTTGCGACGGCAAATAATTTATTCCTGACCGATTCTCTCTAGTCGCCCCTATCATCATAAATTGCTATAATCCATGTATGGAAAATCCAGCAAACAAACTCTCTCTCCCATTCTCAATCGAAGATTTAATCGGTAGTTCAATCTCTGAGCCTAAAGGGGTTGGCAAGCTTTTTGAATCAAAAGAATTACCAAATAAAATCATTCGTGTTGAAACCTTTGACGAATTGTCTGTAAGACATGGTGATAAAGTTGATGTACTTGAGCTAGTGAATGATGCAAAAGGTCTATATCAAGAATTGGAAAGTAAATACGGAATTATTGTTCCTGCTGAATTTTATACTGCTGAAAATAAAGTTTTTACTATTGTGGACAAAATAGAAGGTAAACACTTGAACGAGTTAGAGAATTCAGCTGAAATAGTCTCTTCTATAGAAAAATTATATGTATCAGTCGCAAGATATTTTTTGGACAAATTCAAGGAAGGAGGTTTGGGTCTGTGGGATATAAATGGACAAAGCCAGTATATTTATGGAAAAAAGGCTGGAGAAAAAGATAAAAAAATTTATCTTATTGATACGGATATATGGTTAAATAATAATGAAGAGGGAATTTCTCTTTCTGTGTGCTGGCTAACAAGACATTTGTCTGGTTTAGAAAATCATTTCAATATCAGGTTTTTTGAAGTGCGTAATCAGATAAAGCAATTTCTTGATCAATATCTATCTACTAATGCAGATGGCCTCAAAAACCCAAACATTAATGCTATTAATGATTTTCTGAATTACAAAAAATCAGATTATAATCCAAAGACTGCAATTCCTGTATTTGAATAATTTATTCCTGACCGATTCTCTCTAGTCGCCCAAAAAATACCAGCCCTAAAGCTGGTATTAAAAGCCCTATCTTCGGAAACTATTTTTATCTATCGATTACATTTCCTTTTTCTTGGCTACTTTCTTTGTTGCCTTTTTGACTTCTTTCTTTACGGTTTTCATTGTGTGCTTCGTAGTCTTCTCTATATCTTTTTTTATGTCTTTCCAGTGACCCTTCATACGATTTGCTAGGTCTATGACTTCTTGTGGATTAACATTTTTCAGCTGTTTATATTTTTCTGCAACAGTATTAACTATTGCATCGTATGCTTCGCCATTGATTTCTTTTACATCGTCGAGCTTATCCATCACTTCAGCCTTCATACGCAACATCCAGCTTTTGAGTTGTTTTACGTGCTTAGGTCCTTCATCGGAACTATAAAAATAATATGCTGCAGCGATCGCGGCTACGGTAGCTGTTATACCGACTCCTAAGGCAGTTTTGTTTTTGTTGTTCATTTTTTTGTGAAATTAATTAATTTTAATAATGTGCTGATTATTCGACGTATACCCCTACGTATATCGTCTACATCACCAATTAGAAGACTGCTCTCCTCTCGTATTTTGTCGGAGATAACACGAAGGTTGCGAATCAAAGGAATCACCTCCTTGAAGACGAACACCATTCCAATGGTTATGATAATGATCGCCAGGCAGACGATGATATAGAATACATTTACATAGTATATATTTGGTTCCATCTATAATTAAGACGGAGAAGTGAGGCTTATATTTCAAAACCATCTCGAGGTATACAAACGTAGGGGAGGTTAGAAAAATGATGGGAATATATGACGTACTAAGAGTTTTTCTGTTATTGTTTCAATTCTCTCCTCCAATTATCCACCACTACAGCTGTTGCAATCCCTACATTTAAGCTCTCTGTTTCGCCAAAAGAGGGGATTGTGATTTTTGTTGTTATGAATTTTTCAACATCTTTTGAAATGCCATTTGATTCGTTTCCCATAACAAGTATTCCACCTTTGGGAAAATTAAGAGTATGAACATTTTCTCCTTTCATGAATGTGCCCAAAACTGGTGTTTTTACATTACTTAAATATTTTTCTAAATTGGTATAGAAGATTTGGACTCGTGTGAAAGAGCCTTTTGATGCAGAGATAGTTTTGTTGTTGTATTGATCGACAGTGCTTTCTGATGCAACTATCTTTTTGATTCCATACCAATCAGCGATACGAATAATTGTTCCTAAATTACCTGGATCTCGAATATCATCAAGTGCTAAGATTATTTCATTTGCTTCAATCTCAAAAATCTGGTTTTCTTTTTGAAACACAACAGCCAAAGCGGAGTCATTACTTTCCAAGGAGCTTACTTTTTCTATTTCCGCTCTTTCAACCGTATCACATGTAATATCTTTATTTTGTAAGACATTAATATTTTCTTCAAAGAATTTTTTTGTTCCAAGAATATGCTCGATCCTGAAGTCAGATTGTAATAGTTCTTTTATGCTTTTTTCACCTTCTACTAAAAATAGCCCGTGCTCATTGCGGTATTTTTTTTCATGAAGAGATTTAATAAGCTTAATTTTTGCCTTGGTTAACATAATAGTGAGTTTAACGCATTCGTACATTTAAGTCTATTGGCGGAATTTTTAAAATTTGTCTCTTTAAGGTCTGGCCTTTTTGGGGATTAAAGGCCAGACCTTTTCCCGACTAATTTTAAAAATTGTGGTACAATATTTCTATATGAAGTTCAAACTAAAATCTTTTTTAAAGAAATATGAGAATCATATTTCTTCAGGGATGCTTATTGGAGGATTTATATTAGATAATTTTTCATTGAGAGGTTTAGATGTTTGGTGGGATGATGTCATTTTAATTACGTATCTTTTAGTAGCCGGAATATGTATTATCTGCATAAATCTTTATGATAGTGGAAAAATAAAAACACTTTTATTTACAAAAGCACAACCTTGGTTTTTGTTCGTTATGCAGTTTGTTCTCGGGGCATGTTTTAGTGCATCTTTTGTTTTCTATTCTCGTAGTGCAACCCTGTCTGCAAGTTGGCCATTCCTTCTTGTTATTTTGGCCTATCTCTTAGGTAATGAGTTTTTTAAAAAACATTATATTCGTTTTAGTGCTCAGCTTGGGGCATATTTTATGGCAATATACTCTTTTTGTATTCTAGTGATGCCAATACTGCTAAAAAAGATAGGTGATTGGGTTTTTGTTTTAAGTGGGGTAGTTAGCTTATGTTTGATTTCTTTATTTATCTATATCCTTCATTTTATCAATATTAAAGAAGTTAAAAAAAGTAAAAAGACCTTAGCATATATAATCGGAGCTATTTTTATAACGACAAATATTTTATATTTTACAAATATAATTCCACCAGCACCTCTTTCACTTAAAGAGATTGGGCTCTATACATCGGTTAAGAAAAACACAGACGGAACCTACACCCTTTCTGGAGGTCAAAACAATTCGATCTCTTCATTTTTCAATTCAACTGAGATATTTCACTTGAATGGGGAAAAGCCAGTGTATCTTTTTTCCTCAATTTTTTCACCTGCTAAGTTAGATACGCAGGTTGTTCATGTTTGGTATAATTATGATGATGATTTAGGAAAATGGGAAGATGTTGGTCATATCAAACTTTCTATATTTGGGGGACGTGGAGATGGTTACAGAACATATTCTGTCAAAGAAGCTTTGTTTGCGGGACTTTGGCGTGTAGATATAGAAACAGAAAGTGGTCAAATAATTGGCCGAAAAACATTTAGAATAACTAATGATCTATAATAAATAACTTATAACAAAAAGCACGGCGTCCACGACGTCGTGAATTTTGCTACATATTATAAGCCGTCTGTTTCAGGTTAGGTGTTAGAGTCCTAGTGTTTGAATCTGACTGTATTGTGCCAAAAAAGAGGGGATAGCAAAAAATAAACCAATTAAAGGTAGTACAAAAAGAGCTAAGGTTATAATCATCGTCCACTGAAAATATTTTCTAGTTTTTTCAACTGATAAATAAATTAAATTAATTTGAACTTGTTGTTCTTCTAATTTTTTTAGTATTTCTGTTTCCATTTATATATTGTAACACATAACACCCTAAAACTTTTGAGTACAAAAGTTCGGGCGAACAATTGAGTCCAATTGTTTTAGCCTAACACATAACCCGGGACAAAAATATACACCCCGTTTTATAACATGAAGTGTATATTTTTATTATATTGACGATCATTAATTAGTAAGCAAATAAAATTACAATTATAAATATTATTGCTGGTTTTTGACAAACTTTTTTTAAACTTGTCTGACTATTTATCCACATATATTTTTTTAAGAAAGAGTGTACAATGGCTATTCCTCTGAAATTACTTCTAAATCGATTCGGAGATTCCTTACCTCAATTCTAACCACATAACTTTCTAAAAGTTTTGATGGTTTTTTTATCCCTTTAATTTATAGTACAATATATATGTCATTACACATTCATTCACCAAAAGATAAAAAATGCGAATTTGATTCTCATAAGAAACTTGTTGTAGATATTCGGTGTGCTGTTGCGGATCATAAAAAGACACAACATTTAGCTGATATATTTATGATAGGAATGTTTCTAGTATTCATTATGTATGCGGTGGTGAAATAGCTCAAAGCTATATGAAATATATATATTTAAATTTAATAGCTTTTTTTGGACTTATTGCAACTTACCTTGCTCTTCATTATGGTTATTTTTTAAATATTGATAATATAGTATCTAGTTTTTATCGTTCAAACTTTTTAGTTTGGTTCTTTTTTATTGTTACAGATATTGGTGAATTAGCTTTGATTTTTATCGGGTCTATTTTTCTGGTCACTTTACTTGCGATCCAGGGTAAATACAAAGCTGTATTTTATAGTTTAATTTCTTTACTTGGTGGTTTAGCTTCACAGTCTATTATAAAAAATGTATTGACTATTGGTAGACCTGAGAATAGTTTTATCACATCTTGGGGATATGCTTTTCCAAGTGGTCACACTAATATGACGACTATATTGTTTTTATGTTTTTGTTTCTACGTATTGCATGATCTTTTTGATAAGAAAAGAAGGGTTCTATATTTTACTATTTCAATTCTTGTTATTATTTTAGTTGGATTAAGTAGGGTATATTTAAATGCACATTGGGTTAGTGATGTTTTAGCTGGTTGGTGCCTTGGACTTTTCTGGGCGACAGCGCCACTTGCCGTCGTAAAAATTCGAAATATAAAGCGCCTTGGCTCACGGTCGGGTAGATGGGCAGGCGAAATCCCTGGCCGGGCAGGCCGGGACAATATTAAATAATAAAAGGTATTAACCCCAGGGCAAGCCCTGGACTCATTGGGAGTTCGCTTCGCTCACCCAATGCCGTGGTAAGCCACGGGGTATTTACCTTTTGTTCGCAACTACACTCGGATGTCGTGAGTGAGTTTGAATTGCATAGTTATGCAATTCAAAAGACGGAGCGCGACGGCGCGAGTCGGGCTAGTACAAATTTTCAGCAGAAAATTATGTATTAGTATTCACTCACACACCGCTCGTTTGTTGGAATAAAAATATTTAATTCAAAATAATAACCAGACTAGGATTGTCATTCCGGCGAAGGCCGGAATGACAGACATTAGGGCTGTGGTATAAAATGCTACTTTAATATAATATAGTGTAATGAAAATACTTGATGGTAAAAAAACCGCTAAAATTAAGGAAGAGGAGTTACTAAAGAGGGTGAAATCTTTCTCAGTACCTCCACAACTGGCTATAATCCTAGTTGGTGAAAGGGAGGACTCTAAGACTTATGTTAAACAGAAGATAAAAACATCTGAAAGGTTAGGTATTAAAACTCATGTTTTTTCATTTGATGAAAAAATAAAACAGGAGGAACTAATTAAAAAAATTGAAGAACTTAACTTAAATAAGGAAATAAGTGGGATCATCGTGCAGATGCCCTTACCTTCGAAATTAAATACTAGAATTATTTTGGATAAAATCTCCCCATTAAAAGATGTTGATGGGCTAACAACATTAAATCAAGGTAAAATTCTGACAGGGGATAGCGGTGCTTTTATTCCAGCGACAGCAAGAGGAATTGTTTCTTTAATAACTCTTTCTGGTATTTCTTTGGAAGGAAAAAGAGTAACAGTACTAGGACGTTCACTTTTGGTAGGTAGACCAGTTGCTTTACTAGCAGAAAAATATGGAGCTACAATAATCCAATGTCATAGTAGAACAAAAAAACTAGATGAGTTAACTCGTTTGGCTGATATTTTAGTTGTAGCAGTTGGAAAACCAAAATTCATAACCATAAAACATGTAAAAAAAGGTCAGGTGGTGGTGGATGTTGGCATTACAATATTACAAAAAAAAGGTCAAAGAGTTTTAATAGGGGATGTTGATTATGAAAAAGTTTCAAAAATTGTAAAGGCAATTTCTCCTGTCCCTGGTGGAGTAGGGCCGATGACAGTAATTTCTCTGTTGGAAAATGTTTGCGATGCGTACGAAGAGAGGTGTAACACATAACACATAACACATAATATGGGATATTTACTACATCATAATGTAGTAAAAATAGTTAAAACTAAAAAATATTCAAAAAACTTTTCTAATATCTGGGAAGTTTTTATTTATAATACTGAATCAAGTGTTTGTA
>CAIZIN010000029.1 GCA_903933085.1 uncultured bacterium | reverse complement strand
TTCTTTATCGGTATGCATATATTCAACTGGCTCAGAACCCTCTACAACATCTACTTTATCTCTGAATTGATAAACATGATTCAACGTAAAGCCCAAAATTGCAGCAAGACTACCGCGTCCTAAAATACCCCAAAAAGTGTTTTTCTTTTCTGGTGTATTTAAATTTGTAAGTTCCTTATTTAAATCTACAATTATGGCGTCAAGAACTTCACTTTCTGATGACTCTTTTTTTTCTTGCTTATTTTTTGTCAGAGATTCCATTTGAGTTCAGTATTCATATTATTCAAACAAACTCTCGGCAACAGCTTTCACATCTGCACCATCAGCTTTGCCTTTTAGTTCTTTCATAAGTGTTCCTACAAACATTCCTAATTTTGATTTGTCTGTAATTCCTAATTCAATTTTTTTTGCTTCTACAATTTTTCGTACTTCTTCAATACTCATCATCTGTGGAAGATAAACCTCTAATATAGCAAGTTCAGCGCTTTCATTATCAACAAGGTCTTGTCTATTACCAGCCTTAAACTGCTCAATCGATTCTTTTCTTTGTTTTACAAGCCGACGGATTACAGCAAGACAGTCTTCATCACCTAATTCATCCTGAGGCTTATGACCTTTTGCTACAAGTTCATTTGTGAATGCGGCTGAAAGACCACGTAGAGTGTTTAATCGTACAGTATCTCGAGCAAGCATAGCTTTTTTAATTTCTTCTCTAATTTGTGTTTGGATCATATTGTATGAATTAATTTATAACCCTGCATTGTCATTCTCGCGAATGCGGGAATCCAGGTTCGCATTTTTCAGACTGGATTCTGGCCTTCGCCAGAATGACAGAGAATAATGTCTAATATAAAGCCAACTATAACATATTCTGCTATAATATTCAGCATGACATCAACAATACTTCTCGGTTTATTTATTCTAGTTTTAGTCGCAATCAACATTGCCTTGTTTTTAATGCTCAAGAAAAATGACAATGCACCCAAGGACGACATTGGCCTCAAGTTGATTCTTGAACAAGTAAATGAACTTTCACGAACAGTAGATTCAAAAGTTTCTGATCTAAACAAAACGGTTGATTTAAAAATGGGGGAATCGACTCGTCATATGAGTGACTCTGTAAACAGACAGTTTTCAGAATCTCAAAAACTCATTAGAGAGATTACGAGCGAATTAGCACAAGTGAAAGAAACTGGTAAGCAAGTCGTAGGATTTGCTGATCAACTTCAAAATCTTCAGGATATTCTAAAAAATCCGAAACAACGAGGAATAATTGGTGAATACTACCTTGAAACACTTTTGAAAAACGTATTACCGCCTGGAATGTTTCAGATGCAGTATCCTTTTTCTGACGGCGAAATAGTAGATGCAGCAGTTTTTGTAAAGGATAAAATAATTCCAATTGACTCAAAATTTTCTCTTGAAAATTATAATAAGCTTGTTGAAGAAAGAAACGAAACTGAAAAAGCTCGTCTAGAAAAACTTTTTGTTAGTGATTTAAAAAAGCGAATTGAAGAAACTTCAAAATATATTCGACCACAAGAGGGGACTATGGACTTTGCTTTTATGTTTATTCCTCATGAGGCTATTTACTATGATTTAATTGTAAATAAAATTGGAGCCTTAAAAGAAGAAACTGAAAATCTAATACAAAGAGCGGCTCAGAAATATAAAGTTATTATCGTCTCACCAACTTCATTTTTGGCATACCTCCAGACAGTCATGCAAGGCCTTAAGGCGCTTCAAATTGAAGAAACAGCAAAAGATATCATAAAGCGTGTTGAAGAGCTAGGAAAGCATTTAAAGGCCTACGAGGAGTATCATGGAAAGTTAGGTAATGCCTTAGGAACCACAGTAAATCACTTCAACAAGGCTAGCGGGGAACTCAAGAAGGTGGATAAGGATGTGATGAGAATAACAGGGGATAGTGCTGGAATAGAAATAGAACTTTTGGACAAACCAGACGAACAAGAATAAACTATTTCTGTAAATTAATATAAAATCAAATGGAAAATTTCCCAAATAACAACACTGATAGTAAAAAATTAAGAACCGCTGCTGAAATCGCTATGGAAAAAGTCGATCTAAAAGCAGAGGAAATTAATCCAGACACTTCAGTCGATGAATCAGTAACCTTAAAACCAAATGAGGAAAATGGAGAAGTTAAACAAGAAATGCCAACTGAAGTTTTTTCAAAGGAGCGAAAGGATGCAGAACAGGCAGTTTTTGATGCAGAAGATCTTGAGACACTTAAGGTGGTAGAAAGAGACCGTAGGTTAATTATCGATCAAGAAAAAATTAATAGTCTCAAAAATGAATTAGGTATCGAGATTTCTGGCGAATTACCTGAAATTAAAAAAAATGATGAAGAAAATAATCCCCGAGCGGAAGAGTTAGATATGCCTGAGGTTTCTCTAGATAAAAAAATAGAAATTTCTGACATTATTAAAAACGAATTTGCTTATCAAGATGTAGAGCTGTCGGAAGAAACAAAGAAAAAAGCTCTAGACTGGTCTAGCTCACAAGAGAATTCAAAAAAATATGCAGAAGCTTTTTCTTTAATGCTTAGGAAAAGAAGTTTGGAAGAAATTGAAAAAATTTCTTATACCATGGTTGAAAAATGTAACCAAATTTTAGATAATCTTGGGATTAAAGCCGGTCCATATAGTAAAAGTCGGACTTGGGCAATGTGGGATATCGCAAAACAATTTTATTTTTTAACTCACCAAGAAGAAGCGGATAAAAAATATACCATCGGACACCCTATTGATTCCACTGAAAAACAAAAAGAAATTATCGATAGACATGTTGGTTGGGAAGTATATGGCGCCTATAGAAAAATGACAGATGAAGAAAAACGAGTATTTTTAAGTAAATTTACAAATGATATAGTTTCACAACAGATTTCGTTGTTATTGAATAAAATTCCAAAAATGGATAATACATTTAGTAAAACATTGAGTTCTTTAGATTTGTCGACTTTGGGAAATCTAGTATCAAAGCAGTAGAAACAAGGGTTTTTTTAGATAAATAAGCATGCTTGCAAAACTGTGTGAAATAAGGTAGTATATGACCCACTATGACATTCGCAGTATTTCAAACAGGAGGAAAACAATATTTAGCTCAAGAAGGCGATAGAATTCGCATTGAGAAGATCATCGGCGACTACAAGGTAGGCGACGCTGTTTCTTTTAAAGATGTTCTTGTTCTAAGTGACGACAGTGATATTAAGATTGGTACACCAATGATTGAAGGAGCAGAAATCAAGGCTGAAATCACTCAGATCGCACGCCTACCAAAAATAACCGTTATTAAATACCTACAGAAAAGTCGATACTTCAAAAAGAACGGTCATAAACAACCTTTCTTCGAAGTTAGAATCACTTCAGTAAAATAGGACAGCTATTAGGCTCTAGGTACTAGGCTCTAGCAAAAAAATCCGCCACCCGGCGGTTTTTTTGTTTTTAGATTTAAGAAATTGTATATCTACTTGTATGTAATTCTAGCATACCGGCCAGTACGCTATAATTACATATTAAGAATACTAAACATTTATAAATTAACGGAATAACTGTACCGGTCGGTACGGTTATTCCGTCAAAGAAAAACCACTCGAAGCAAATGCCTGAGCGGTTAAGATATTTAGCTGAATTTATGGACTGAATGTCGCGAGAGATATTTCGTTCTGTTTAATACCTCTTATTAAAATAAACTGTTACGATCGAATTAAATCAACTTCTTCTTGTGGAAAATCAAGATATTCAAGGCCGATTAAGAACTCATTCATTGTCTGCCTGTAGAAATGTCTAACTGATCTGTCTTCAATTTTAGCATGCTCTACTCTCTGTGCGCCCCAGCCATTAATAACATCACCTACAGTTATTGATGAGAGACTGTTTCTTTCAGCGGTAAGACGTTTGCGAAAACCTTCATCGAGCTCAGCCCTTCTTTCTTTGCTAATATTACTCCCTTTAGTTCTAGCTTCTTTTGCAATTTCTTCCCATAAAACACCTTCAGGTGAATCGTCAGGACCCGAGCGAGCAAACAAAGAAATTGTCCTCAGAACACTTTCTTCAATCGGCTCTCTCTGTAGAATACCAAATTGCGCGAGGGTGAGTGCTAATATTTCGTTTTTGTTCATATGTACTCGTTTGTTGAATCTTTCAAGATACTAATATAAACAAGTGAAAATAACAAGTAAAGAAAAAACCATATTCATTGCTATAAGCTATGTATACGGTTTTACATTGGTAATTATTAAGTCCACTTTTATCCAACGGTTAATAATTTTCCCTTTACTCCAAACTGCAAGATTTTGTCTGCGGCTGGAATTTCTGCTTTAACATATTCCATTGTCAGGCCGTTCTGAATTAGTACATTCAGCAAATTTTTCATTGCAGGCATTAAAAATTGACGAACAGGACATTCAGTGCGTTTACAATCAGGTTTGTGGTCTGCACAATATTTCACCCATTTTTTCAACACACGCCAAACATAAATTTTTGGCAGTTGACGGAGAGCCTCGCGACATTCCTGAGGTCTTCTTCCACATGAGCCACACTCATTTGGAATGTGCGGACATTCTTTCCGTATAGATGCTAGGCGTAACAAATCTTCGCTATTTTCATGGATCAAAGCACATAGAGCAAATCCTGTTTGAGGGGTAAGCCCTAGATCATGCAATGACTGAGACAACACTCTATCAATGTTATTTTTGTTTTCCATTTGTACTCCTTTTGTTAAGGGTTCCATTAATTATGATAGTACAAAATAATAATAAGTCAAAAGTTAGAAGTCAAAACTCAAAGGTTCAATTCAAAAGTATTAAGTAAGGGCTTCACCTTTAGTTAAGCTTTTAATTTATAAGTTATTACTTTAAATTTTGACTTTTGAGTTTTGACTTGCTATTACGTCCTTCTCTCTAAAGCATTCTTCAAAGTTTCTTTATCAGAATATTCAAGTTCAGTACCAGTAGAGAGTCCGCGACCAAGATATGAAATTTTTAAATGTTTTTTTTCAACAAGTGGAGAAAGTGTATCAGCAACATATCTCATTGTATGTTCACCTTCTGGAGTAGCATTCATCGCAAGAATAATTTCCTGTATTCCATCATAAGTTGAGAGGTGATCAATTAATTTTTTTATTCTAATTCTTTTTTCTGGTTCTTTGTCTAGAATTGGAATAGTCCCACCAAGAACAAAATATAAACCATTGTACACGCCAGTCTTTTCAATGTGTTCAAGATCCATATCTCTCGCTACAAGCATTAAAATATTTTTAGAACGATTTTGATCACTACATATCGAGCAGGTGTTTGAATTGGCAAAATCTTTCGGAAAAATTTTCATACAAGAAACACAGGTCATAACATCTCTTTTCAAAGTCTCTATTAGAGAACTCAAGTCTTTTAAATAGTATTCATCTTTTGTCAGCAAAAAATACACAAAACGCCTAGCTTGTTTTGGTCCAATGCCAGGAAATTTTGCAAATAATTCTTCTAAAGATTTTAGGTGATTCATAATTTTGGTAGAATTAAGAATGAGTTAATCTTAAATACTGTATTTATTATTCCTAATTCATAATTCTTAATTCATAATTCTGCTCTAGAAAGAATTAACGTCCTGTCCCATTCCTCCATACTGACTTTCATCCAAATCGAGGAACGATGTTTTATCTCCGTCGAAGTACATCTTCACTGTACCAGTTGGTCCATTTCGATGCTTCTCAATCATAATCTCAGCAATGTTTGTTCGCTCAGCCTCATCCTTACCTTTATCTTCTCGGTGAATGAAAATAACAACATCGGCGTCCTGCTCAATAGATCCAGAGTCACGAAGATCAGACAGTCTTGGTTTACCTCCACGTGCTTCAACGGCTCTAGAAAGCTGTGAGAGGGCCAATACAGGAACATCAAGCTCTTTAGCAAGTTGCTTAAGTGATCGAGAGATTTCTGTAACCTGTTGCACAACGTTATCTGAATTTTTACTTGAAGTAGGTGACATAAGTTGCAAGTAATCGACAATGATAAGCCCCAGACCTTTTTCCATTTTAATTCTCCTGGCAACAGAACGCATTCTCAAAATATTATTTGAAGCTTGGTCATCAATATAAATAGGTGCCTTAGAAAGAGGGTCAAGCGTATCTCTAATCTTTGCAAACTCTTCTTCCAATTTCAAGCCTCCAGTTCTAAGTTTCCAAGCATCTATTTTAGACTCAGCTGAAAGCATACGGTCAACGAGTTGAGCCGAACTCATTTCGAGAGAAAATATTGCCGTGCCGACATTGTGTCTAATAGCAGCATTACAAGCGATGTTAAGGGCAAGGGAAGTCTTTCCAACAGAAGGTCTCGCAGCAAGAATAATAAGGTCTGAGTTTTGTAATCCAGAAAGTTTTTTGTCTAAATCTTTAAAGCCAGTTGGGACACCTCGTAGTACTCCTTTTTCTTTGTGAAGTTTATCAATTCTTTCCCAAGCCTTACCCAACTCATCGGCCAAGTGAACGTATTTTTGTGATCCTGAAGTATTTGTTGCTTCAAATATTTTTTTACTAGCATCATCAAGAACATCGTCAAGTTCTCGATCTTCTTCGTAACCAATTGACTCAATATATTCACCGCTCGCAATAAGTTTACGAAGCATGTGTTTTTTAAACACAAGGTCAGCATAGTGTTGAATATTTGTAGAAGTTGGAACTGAATTAACAAGCTCAGTGATATATGTTGCACCACCAATACGTTCTAGCTGTTCTTTTTCTTTTAACTTTTGGGATACTGAAATAAGATCAATAGGGTTTGCTTTCGCGTGAAGCTCAAGCATTGTTTCATAAACAATAGAATGCTTTTCTGCATAGAAAGTATATGGACGAATGACATCTGAGACTTCATGAATGCTCTCAGGACTAATCATAATAGAACCAAGAAGCGCCATCTCGGCTTCTTCGCTATGAGGAGGGACTTTTAGGGTGTTGTATTTCGCCATGGTTCAAATTAAAAATGTAAAGTGTAAAATTAATACAAAACACCATAATTTGTCATTCCCGCGAAGGTGAGCTTGGGGTGGGACCCAAGCGCAAGACTTTGAGCATTTTGTATTCAAAAAGCGAAAAGTGTACAGCGCCTGTAAGGCGGGAATCCAGTCTGAAAAATTCGAACTTGGATCCCCGCATTCGCGAGGATGACAAAATACCTAGTAGTAAAATGTCTTGCTGTGAAAGCATTGTAACATAGTTAAAACACCCTACAATAATAAAAAAGGGGAATAGATGTGGGTATCTTGTGGATAGTCTAAAGTGGCAAAATCTGTGGGCCATTTGCTGTATCTTTGACAATAAAACCTTCTTGTTGTATTTCATCTCGATACCTGTCTGCTTCTTCCCAATCTTTCTCGTTTCTTGCAACCTCTCTAGCATCGACTAGAGCATAAACTTTCTGAGGGATCTCTACCTGATCAATTTCCCCGAGCTTAAGTCCGAATACTTTATCAAATTCTAAAATGGTTGCTTTTTTATCTGCTTCTAAAATATTTTCATCTTTTAATATTTTCCAGGCGAGAGCCATTGCTTCTGGCATATTAAGATCGTCATTAATCATTTCAATAAAAATGTTTAACAGATCCTTTTGCACACTACCAAAATCAGGAAATTCTGCTATTGCCCGATTAATCTTTTTTCTAGCTTGAGCACTCGCTACCAAAGAATCATTTGAAAATTCTAACTTTGTTTTATAATGTGCCGTCAACATAAGATATCTAAAATCAAGAGGGGAAAGACCTCCTTCTTTTATTGTTTCAAGAGTTGAAAAATTACCTTTTGATTTAGACATTTTCTCGCCCGAAGCATTCATAAAAGCTGCATGCATCCAATAGTTTACAAAATGTTTATGTGTCACCGCTTCAGACTGAGCAATTTCATTTGTATGATGGGGGAATATCAAGTCTTCTCCACCTGTATGGATATCAAAAGTTTCTCCGAGAATTTTTAAAGACATTGCTGAACATTCAATATGCCATCCTGGGCGGCCATCACCAAATGGTGCTACCCATACATTTTCACCATCTTCAGGTTTTGTAAATTTCCACAAAGCAAAATCGTGTGCATTTTCCTTATCGTATTCATCCTCACTTGTTGCTTTTTCACTATGATCAATTTTTAACTGAGCAAGAACTCCATAACCTTCACTTTTTTCAATTGAGAAATATATTCCATCATCTGATTTGTAAGCAATTTCATTTTCAAGCATCTTCTCAATCATTATAATTATTTCGTCTATATATTCTGTAGCCCTTGGCATATGGTGCGGAGTTTTGATATTAAGCTCTTCCATATTGTCCCGAAATATTTTTTCGTATTTATATGTAAAATCATATAAAGAAACACCTTCTTTTTGAGAATTTTTGATTGTTTTATCATCAACATCAGTAAGATTCATAACCTGAATTACTTTGAAATTATTGAATTCAAAAACTCGCCGTAGAATATCACCAAATATAAGAGTACGTAAATTTCCAATATGAGGATGATCATAAATAGTCGGCCCACAATGATACATCTTTACTTCATTATCTCTAATTGGAATAAATTTTTCCTTCTGTCTAGTAAGTGTGTTGTGGAGGTAGATTTCCATAAACATCATTATACGTTCTAGAGGGGGGAGAGGCAAGATGGTTGAGTCAGGAGTTAAGAGTTGGGAGTTATGAAAAGGATTTATGATTTAAGATTTATGATTCAAGAATGAGATGATTTCAATATTTGAAACACTCTCCGCATTGTAACCCTCCCTGCATTGTCATTGCCGTGAAGACGGCAATCCAGGTCTGTATTAAATCCGAAATTCGAAGCACGAAATCCCTGGCCGGGCAGGCCGAAACAATATCAAAATTCTAAAAAAAATCCAAAACAAAAGCATCAGACTGGATTCCTGCCTTACAGGCACTACACTTTTCGCTTTTTGAATACAAAATGCTCAAAGTCTTGCGCTTGGGTCCCACCCCAAGCTCACCTTCGCAGGAATGACAGCGAAATACTTGCATATATTTGAATAAAATGTTATAATAATATATGGATTAAGTGACTTTTTCGTAGGTACGGAAAGGCCGAAACACAACACCAAAAACAAACCAGTAAGACAATGGAACATATACTAGAGTTGTTAGAAACTGCTTCAAATCAAATAAGTGAAGCAGAAAAGATATTGAAAAAGATCTCTGATAGGGAAAGTATTCTTGATGCTGAACTTTCTCAACTGAAAGTACTCAGTGATAAATATGCGAAAATGAATAAGGACTTGCAAGAGAAGCGAGTCAACTTCATGACAAAACTTTGTGAAACATTGTTGCAGACTGTTGGCGAAATCAGCTTCATGATTAGGAGAGACGGTATATACAGAGTATCTATTCTTTCAGGTCCGGCTGGATTAGTAATAGGTTATCGCCTTAGTCAGGATCCATCGACACATGAAGACCGCACTGCATATCCAATTTATTTTACTGAATATGGCCTTGAAAGAGCCTATCAAAATTTTTGTCTAGAAATGATTCGGACCCTAAAAAACTTTCTTAGGCTTAACCCATCTCAGACAGTTGAGCAGGCTAGTGTTCTAAATGAATTGTTCCAACAAGTTTCTTTATTGGAACAAACCTGATACGCCTTACTAATACCACCCCGTCGCAAGACTTGGTGGTTTTTCTTATTCATAACTCATAACTCTTGACTCAAAAATTTATCTCTCATTCATGAATCTTACATCTTAAATCATAAATCAAAAATACAAACTTGGTTCCCCGGAGTACCGAGGACGACAATAAATATAGTCGTGAGTACACTTGTTATTTTTTTGTCGTTTTGAGATAATAAACTAGTGAAAAAAAATCTCTCAAAATATTTACCAGCTGTGGCTGTTTTTGTATGCGCCGGCATTATTTTTACGGGCGGGTATTTTATTGGGAATAGAAATATTGATAAAATTAGTCAGGTGGCTAGCCCACAACTTGCAAATACAGAAAGCTCGACAACTGAAAAAGTTGATTTTTCTCCGTTTTGGAAGGCTTGGAGTATTCTTGATACAAATTTTGTTGGTGCATCTAGTACCGATAAAAATACTGATCAAGAAAAAGTTTGGGGAGCAATTGAAGGCCTAGCTGCTTCGTATGGTGATCCTTACACAACATTTTTCCCTCCGGAAGACCTAAAAACATTTGAAGATGATATTCAAGGAAATTTTGAGGGTGTTGGAATTGAAATAGATGTTAAGGATGGGATTCTTACTGTTGTTTCTCCACTTAAAGGTACACCAGCAGATAAAGCCGGAATGAGAGCTAAAGATAAAATAATAAAAATTGATAATAAAAGTACTCAGGGAATGAGTTCACAAGAAGCAACAAAATTAATTCGAGGACCAAAAGGAAAAGAGGTTGTGTTTACAGTCATTCGTGATGGAGCTGAAAAACAAATTAAGGTCATACGTGATGTTATAGATATTCCAATTGTTATCACAACAAAAAGAGATGATGGGGTGTTTATAATTCAGATCACAAGTTTTTCGGCAAACTCTGCAGACAAATTCCGTGACGCCTTAAGAGAATTCGTAAATTTAAAAAGTGATAAATTAATTCTTGATGTTCGAGGAAACCCTGGGGGCTACTTAGAAGCTTCTGTTGATATTGCAAGTTGGTTCTTGCCAGCAAGCGCTGTCGTCGTTTCTGAAGATTTTGGAAATAAAAATAAACCAGCTGAAGTTTTCAAGAGTAAAGGGTATGATATTTTTACAGACAATCTTAAAATGGTAATGCTTGTAGATGGTGGATCTGCTTCTGCTTCTGAGATTCTTGCCGGAGCACTTAAGGAACATAAAGTAGCAACCTTAGTAGGGGAGAAAACTTTTGGGAAAGGCTCTGTGCAAGAATTGATTCCACTTACAGACGATTCATCAATAAAAGTAACAATTGCTCATTGGCTTACTCCAAACGGTGTTTCTCTTTCGAAGAACGGAGTTGATCCTGACGTTGTTGTGAAAATGACAGAAGCTGATAGATTAGAGAAAAAAGATCCTCAACTTAATAAAGCTGTTGAAATACTTTTAAGTCGATAACACAAACCACAATACTTACTTTCAATAAATACTTCACACTTATTTATTAGAAAGTCAATATATTGCATATAATCAAAAATGCGGTTAAAATACGCCTATATTATTTGAATAAATTAAAACGGAATGAAAATTATACTACTAAAAGACGTGAAGGGTGTTGGGAAAAAATATGATATAAAAATGGTAGGTGATGGATATGCAATGAACAGCCTAATTCCACGCGGTTTTGCTGAAACAGCAACCCCAGCAGCAATTAAGAGAATGGAGATTACAAAATCAACAGATACAACAATGAGAGCTGTGGATGCAGAACTTGCAAAAAACAATATTGAACAATTAGGAGCACAGACAATCGAAATGACAGAGAAAGCTAATGAAAAAGGTCATTTATTTGCTGGTGTGCATACAGAAGAAATCGCTAAAGCGATAAAGAAACAAATTCATCTTGATATTGATCCAGAATGGATTAAACTTGAAAAGCCAATTAAGACAACTGGAGAATATGAAATAAACGTTGAGTGGCATGGTCAATCTGGAGTATTCAAGCTATCAATTCTGGGCACAGAATAGAATCATCTAGATTTAGGATTCAAGATTTAGGATTTATGAATAACAGACTAGTGACTTTCCCTTAGAGAAAGTCGCTTTTTTGTATGTTCTATGTTGTGTGTTCCATATTATGTGTCCGTGTTGACTTTTTGTTCTTTCGGTATAATCTAAAATAGGAACAATCCAAAATGCTATGCAAATATTAATGAGAAGGCTTGATGGTACAAATGAGATTATAGAAACGGACGATTCTTGCAGGAATTCTCCCGGTGTTAGAGATCTTAAGGAATTCCTAATTGAGCTTAAGCTTGCTTCTTATGAAGGGTTCCTTGAGTTGGCTCAAGTTCTTAAAATTCCATTCAATAGAATCCTGAACTGTGAACTAATCGAGAGGCAGGCACAAGACAACATCCGTGAGTATGTCGAGAAAGATAGACTAAGTAAACAAAGCTTAGAATTCCTCAGCCACCAAAGCGGGGAAGCAGGCACAAAAAACGCTCCCGGCCTCGAAGATAATTCAGACTTCAAAGATAACTGCGGTTAGTACTACCAAACGACGACATCAACCTGATGTCGTTTTTTTTATAAATAAAAAAACAAGCGATTTTGATTACTTGTTTTTGTGGCGGTAACTTAGAATTTTACAAATAATCGAATGAACTTTTTCAATTCGCTCAAGTAAGAATATCAATTTGTTCCGTTGGTCTTCTGTTAGTTTGTCATAAGACTTAGCAATTCTTAAGTGAATCATTCCAATCTCACAGTTGGTGAAGAGGGAAATTTTTTCAGAATCCTTAGTCTTGCCTTCTAAATAATCAAGATAAAGCCCTTGGCGATCAATCGCTTCAAACAACTTCTTCTCAATGGTTTTGTACGTGACTGGTTTCATATTTTTAATCATAAAGAAATCAGGGTTAGCTGCCCTCAGATTACATCAGGTAAAACAGATGTCAATAACGAAATCAGCGACTTTCTCTTCGGGAAAGTCGCTGATTTGTTTTTGTTACGTGCCATGTGGATACTTTACCCACCCAAACTTTTTGTCATTATCATTCTTGAGTACAAGACTGATATAAGGATGACAAAAACTTAGGAAGGTAAGACATTCACCTGCTTTCGATCTACTGTCTTTCCATCGAAACGAGTCTTTTTAACATCTCGAAATGAAACAATTCCATCTTTTGAAGCGAAAATTGTATGATCTTTACCAACTGATGTATTTGCTCCGGCAACAAAAGGAGTACCTCGTTGTCGTACGATAATATTACCAACTTTTGCTGTTTGTCCAGCATAAAGCTTCACACCAAGGTATTTTGGATTTGAATCTGTTAGGTTTTTTGCGGAACCTCCCGCTTTTTTATGTGCCATAGTTTATGTGATATAATTTAAAAACGTCCCATGAGTATACATCCAATCTTA
>CAIZIN010000028.1 GCA_903933085.1 uncultured bacterium | reverse complement strand
CTTTCAATACGTTTGTCAAATAATCTCAAAACAACTACAAACTCTGCTATCGCGGAGTTTGTAGTTGTTTGAAAAATACAGTTTTCGCAAAAGCGAAAACCGTATTTATTTATTTGTCATTCCTGCGGAGGCAGGAATCCAGTCGACAAAATTAATTCATGGATTGCCGATCAGGTCGGCAATGACAGAAAGTGGGGACTGGATTCCGGACCAAGTCCGGAATGACAGAAATAAAAGCTAGAGCCTAGAGCCTAATTGCTAGAGCCTATCCTTTAAACGCTCCTTTTCCTGCAAACACCGCCTTTGCTCCTAATTCCTCTTCAATTCTCAAAAGCTCATTATACTTCGCAACTCTTTCACTTCGGCAAAGAGATCCTGTTTTGATTTGTCCGCATCCAAGGCCGACAACAAAGTGAGAAATTGTTGTGTCTTCTGTTTCTCCAGATCGATGAGAAACAACAGCTGTCATTCCTGCTTTATTTGCCATTTTTATAGCGTCGATTGTCTCTGAAACAGTTCCAATTTGATTTAGTTTAATCAAAATTGAGTTTGCAGACTTCTCTGTGATACCTTGCTCCAATCGTTTGATGTTTGTTACAAACAAGTCATCTCCAACAATTTGAACTTTCTTACCACTTGTCTTTGTCATAAGTTTCCATCCACTCCAGTCATCTTCTGAAAATCCATCTTCAATAGATACGATAGGGAATTTCTTTAGCCACTCACCGTAGAATGCAACAAGCTCTTCATTTGTAAGAACTCTACCTTCTCTTTCTAAATGATATTTACCATCTTTATATAGCTCTGTTGCTGCTCCGTCGATTGCGATTGAAATATCTTTTCCGGGAACATAACCAGCATTTTTAATAGCTTCAAGAATAACTTCAATAGCCGCTTCGTTTGATGGAAGTGATGGAGCGTATCCGCCCTCATCGCCAACTGTTGTTGATAGGCCTCTCTTCTGTAGAATTTTCTTCAGAGCATGGAAAACTTCTGTACCCATTTGCAATGCTTGTGACCAAGATTTTGCCCCAATAGGCATAACCATAAATTCCTGTAAGTCAGTTGAATTTTCTGCATGCTTACCACCATTTAGAATATTCATCATTGGAAGCGGGAGAGTCATTGGCTTTCCTGTCTTTGCGATTTGTGCAAAATATTTGTATAGAGGTTTCTTTTCTGATTTAGCTTGTGCGTGGGCAAAAGCCATTGAAACACCTAGAATTGCATTTGCACCAAGATTTGATTTTGTTTCTGTTCCGTCGATCTCAATCATCTTTGCATCAAGAGTTTTCTGATTCCATTCTTTGCCTTTTAAAGCTTTCTTTAGAGTTGTGTTTACATTTTCTACTGCCTTTAGAACACCTTTTCCTCCATATCTTTTCTTGTCTTCGTCTCGGAGCTCTAGAGCCTCATGACTTCCTGTTGATGCCCCTGATGGAACAGCTGCTCGGCCAAATGAACCATCTGAAAGTGTTAAATCTACTTCTACTGTTGGGTTACCTCGTGAATCAAGAATTTCTCGTCCACGTATATCTTTGATTGTTGCCATAAGTTTTCTTAATTTGTAATTAATCTTATTAAATAATACTTAACAGCTTTATGTACTAGTTTTACTATATAGTACAAAAGCACGAAATCCGAAATTCGAAGCACGAAACAATCTCAAATGTTCAAAACTCAAAATTTAAAAAATTCAGGATACAGCATTTGTTTAGAATTTAATCCTTTTGAATTTCGGATTTGTTTCGGATTTTGATATTCGTACTTCGAATTTACTTTTACCGGCGTATTATACCGCATTGTTATTCAATTTGGAAAATTGACAGTACTGTTTTATATGTTATGTTCATAAGCGGAATGGTTCCACAAAAAAATTCAAATTAGAAAGTAACAATGAATTCAGAAACGAAATATTGTAAAGTTGCAGTTGTTCACCATGCTATCAGAATGGGCTTAAAGAAGTTTGTGCTTGTACTCTTGAGTCGGCCTAGTACCGGCAAAGGGAAACTTGCGGATTTTCTAGGTACTGTGGGATTCACAACAGTGTCTTGTAGTGGAGCTTTGACTGAAATGGCCGAAAGCGATCCGAGCAATCCTGAAATGCAAGAAATCCTTTCAAATCTAGCGAAAGGTGTTTTTGCAAAAGACAGTTCCGTTTTTAAAGCCATGGATAGGAAGCTTGCTCTGGTCGGAAAACATTCTCCAATGGTACTAGACGGTTTTCCAAGAAAGTTACCTCAGGTTTCAATTCTCGGGAATATTATTGTGGAAAGGCAGATTCCATCGATGGTTCTCGAACTTTTTTGTACAAGAGAAGAAGCCAACAATAGACGTATCGCTCGCATTCATGAAGCTCATAAGGATGGAAACCCACCAAGAGCTGCTGACATTTCTGTAGAGCGCTGGAATGATAGGCAGGATGAATATGAAGCGAATTACGATGAGTTGGTTGGAAGTTTGAAAGCTCAAGTAGATTGTTACAAACTCCTCGATACGACTGATCGGCAAAAAGCAGAAAATCATGCTCGTGCTTTCAACGAAATTCTTCGTTTTGCATACAGCTTCTAAACACAAAACGCAGACACCTTTAGGTATCTGCGTCTTTTTTATAAATTTATGATTAGTTTCTTATCGGAGCATTTTTTATGATTTCAAAAATCTCATCTTCGTCATCTGTAATTACATACAAATGCATATCTTCTTCCTCAATTGTTTTATGATGTTCTAGCATTTCTTTTTTAATCAAATCATCAAGGGGTTGCCAATATTCTTTTCCAACGAGTACAATGGGAACTCTCTCAATTTTTCCTGTTTGAACTAGAGTTAAAACTTCAAACAATTCATCAAAAGTACCAAAACCACCAGGAAAGAATATGTATGCTTCAGCAGCAAAAGACATTATTGTTTTTCTAGAAAAGAAAAAATCGAAATCTACTTTTCCGGTTAAATATTTATTATCTTTTTGTTCATGAGGAAGCTTTATTGTAAATCCTACAGATTTACCCCCAGCCTCATAAGCACCTTTGTTTGCGGCTTCCATAATACCTGGACCACCACCAGTTACCACAACATAATCTGTTAGCTCTTTTGCAACTCTTCCGGCTAGGTGCTCTGCTTTTTTGTAAAAAATGTCATCTGAATGTGATCGTGCCGAACCAAAAAAAGTAACAGATCTGTTATATTTATGAATATAAGCAAATCCTTCTGCAAATTCATTATTTATTACTTCTAATTTTTCTGAATCCGTTACGTGTTTGATTGTAATTGGATGTGGGTTTTTTTCCATGTTTATCCTTCTAAGTTTTTATTTATAAAAAAGTTGTTTAATGTCTTACGCAAAAATGTCTTACCCCAACCTGTTTTCATATACTGTTCGCGAGCAAAAGCATCTCTTTCGTTAACATACGCT
>CAIZIN010000027.1 GCA_903933085.1 uncultured bacterium | reverse complement strand
ACGTCGCTGATATGGTAATAATTTGGTATTCTTATGCATGTAAAAGATGCGTTATGATTAATGGCTTCAACAACCAAATCTTACCGCATCTTTTACGTTTTAAAGAACTAATGTGTAACTAACGCTATTATAATGTACAGTATTTTTATAATAAAAAACCTATAGTAGATATGAAAAATCTAGCCACAGGTCTTATAAAAACAACTATTGTCACCTCCTTACATGGCGAGGCGGGCAGTGAATTTTTTGTGGAGGTCTTGGTATACACACCCTTATTTGAACTCGAGGCGGAGGTGGAGCTGGATAATATCGCCGTTGAGGTATATAACCCCGAATCGAAGGCCGATAGGAGGAACGGTATCTATAATTTTGAGATGGACGATAATTATTTCTGTAATTAGTTCCAGAATCAAAACGGTAATCCTGACGATATGTACTATTATAGTATTCCCTATCAACATGACGTTCAACAACGACATCCCTAATCTGTGTTTGGGGTGTATTGTCACAAACCTCTTCATTGGAACCGTAAGAAGTTCCAAAAGTGCTTCCGCTTTTACAATCACAAGACGCCAACAAAACAACAATAAAAAACACGACAGTGATATCAAAGTACATTTTCATTTCTCACTCCTTCTGGTTTGGTTTTTCCTTTACTTAAACAAAAATTTAACTCTTTCTACCAATATTATACCATAAAAAATGAAAAGAAAAAGCCCGTGCCAGAAAAATCTGACACGGACTTGATGAAACAATCAACGATAGCCGATCATGCGACGACCGATTGGGCGACCACAATTGTCGCGAACAATACAGTATCGTGGCCGAAGTTGGCGTTGCTGAGGCCTCATAGACCTCTGTGGAGAACTAAAACCTCCACCGCCACTAATGATAGTAATCGGCATATTGAACTCTAACTTGTAATCGGTTTGCGACCGATTATCTTGATAGATTCCACCACCACTGCTGACGTTTTCAACAACTTCCTGCATCGGAGCGTCCGCAGGGGCTACGCGATTTCCACAACCACTTCTGTAGACAAAACCTTCTGGAGTAACCAGAACAGGTTCATCTGCTGATGCGGGCTGAAGTCTTGCGTTCCCGTTGCGCATATCGTTCCACCAGTAAGGAGTGCTCATTGTGGCACCCCAGGTTGAAGTAACGACATTATATGGCGGGCGAACGGGTTGATTTCCGAAAACGGAATCAGAGCAGGTTCGAGACGAACCTGATTTGACAACCCGGTGTCCTCCACCACCTCCTGAACCCACAATGCCATTATTGACAATGGAATTGTTACTGCTTGGGCTATTGCCGCAAGATGCGATTGACATCGCCAAAACGGCGATAACAATCATTTTAACGAACTTTTTCATTTTCCTGGTCTTTCTTTGTTGGTTTGATTTTCTGGATTCAGTACTAGCTGGATAGCCAATACTTTTCTACCTCATAGTATATCACAACAGCAGGCTCCTGTCAAGGACTTGAGGGGTATAAAAAATTGACTATATTTAGCATAATCTCGTACTACAACGGGACAGATTTTGCAAATAAATGGAGTACTTCCCTATTTTACGTTATAATATACCCAACATGACTATTATATTTGACGAGGACAAGCAAAATCAAAAAGTAAAAACTTTATTAGGCCAAGAAGAGGAGGAGTTAGCTGAGATGCTTTCCGCAAAATACGGACTTCATTATGCGGACCTATCAATTGCTGTTATAAACACCGATGCTCTTAGACTTATGTCAGAAAAAGATGCTAGAGCTGCATCTTTAGCTGTGTTTGATAGTGTGGGGAAAAAATTAAGTATTGCCATCATTTCTCCCAACTCAGAAGAAACAAGACTCGCACTCAAAGACTTAGAAGATCGAGGCTATACACTTACTGTATACATGTCATCTAAAGCCAGTTTGGAAAAAGCGTGGTCTAGATATAAAGACCTTTCTTTTGCAATGGAAACAAAAGCTGGATCTATTGATGTTTCAAACGAAGAAATTGCAACTCTACTTAAAGAAGTCCGCACAATTGATGATATTAGAATAAAAATTGAGGAAGTGCTTGCTATGAAAAAATCTTCCAAAATTTCAAGAATTGTTGAAATTGTAATGGCTGGAGCAATTGCAACTGGCTCTTCTGATATTCACGTTGAGCCAGAAGAAAAATCTGTACGCCTACGCTACCGACTCGATGGAGTTCTTCAAGACATTCTTCAAATCGATAGAGAAACTCATGAACTTTTTCTTTCAAGAATTAAATTACTTTCTGGAATGAAGCTAAACCTTAAGTCAATCGCTCAAGATGGTCGTTTTAGTGTGCGAATCTATGATACAGATATTGAAATACGTAGCTCAATTTTACCAGGAGCATACAGCGAATCTATTGTGATGCGTATTTTGAATCCAAAAAATATCCAAGTATCCCTTGATGAATTAGGTATTCCAAAAAAACTTTTTGATGTCATTATGCACGAAGCAGGAAAACCAAACGGGATGATATTAACAACAGGACCAACCGGCTCCGGAAAAACCACAACTCTGTATGCTCTTCTTTCAAAAGTGCAATCATCAGAAGTAAAAGTTATTACAATCGAAGACCCGATTGAATATCATCTTCCTGGAATTGTTCAAACTCAAACAGATAGTAAAAGAGGTTATACATTTGCTTCAGGACTTAGAGCAGCTTTACGACAAGATCCAGACATTATCATGGTGGGAGAAATTCGTGACGCCGAGACTGCAGAAACAGCTATACAAGCTGCTGAAACAGGTCACCTTGTTTTCTCAACACTACACACCAATAATGCAGCAGGAACATTCCCCCGCCTTATTGACCTTGGCGTAGATCCAAAACTTATAACTTCAGCTGTAACACTTTCTTTAGCCCAGCGTCTTGTAAGGTGTGTATGCCAAGATTGTAAAAAGGAGGTTGATATTCCAGATGAATATAAAACACTTATCACATCAATAATTGAAGGAATATATGATCCAGCTGAAAAAGTACCTGTTGGAAAAATATATGAAGCTGTTGGTTGTGAAAAATGTAATGGAACGGGATATAAAGGAAGGGTTGGTTTATATGAAGGCATTAAAACAGACGCAGTTATTGAGGCTCTTCTTCGAACAAATCCAAGCGAGCGAGATATTAAGATTGCAGCACATCCACAAGGAATACCAAGTCTTCGAGAATATGGAGTGATTCAATTACTCCAAGGAAAAACCACATTGGTTGAATTAGAAAGAGTGGTGGATTTACGGGAGGCGTAATAAGTTGAAATTATAAAATAACTTAATTAAGTAGTTTGTATTCCAAACACGGATGAGCTTGTTTTTTCTGCGAGTTAACGTAGTGAGTTTAGTAGATTAATAGATTTTTTAGTAAAAAACAGCTGTTTGAAGCCACCAGGCTGAGTTTTGTTTTTTACGTAAAGAAAAATATATATAATCTTCAAAGACACGAAGTGCTTTAGCAGAAAAAATTAGCGAAGTAGACTTATCCACACGTAACCATTTGCCTTTAAATGAAATCTGAGTAATATGAAAAATGTGGAGGCAAAAAAAATACGCCCCACAAAGTGAAACGTATCTCTGTTCTCTTCAGACTATAAATCTCTAAGCAATACTTCTCACCAGACGTGAGAAGCGAGACAACGCTTCTAAGGATAATTCCAGTGGACCAAAAGGATACCAGAATGTCCTCGAAGAAAAGCCAATAAATGCGGAACACTTAATTGCTTAGAGATTTATAGTTTGAATGTAAAGAAAACATAAAAAGCCAACTGCTGGCTCTTGTAATATCTTAGCACGAAACAATTTTTCTGTCAAGGCTTTTTAATATTGCGACACAAGCCACAAAAATCAGCCCTTTGTAGGGCTTTTATTTTACATGCTATAATATATACACAATGTCAAAAGACCTAGTAAACAAGCCCGAAAAAGATGAACTCTTTTTAGACCAAACCCTTCGCCCAGCCATGTGGGATGAATATGTTGGTCAAAAAAATATAAAAAGTAATTTAAATATTCTTCTTCAAGCAGCAAAAGAAAGGAAGCATCCACCTGAGCATGTAATTTTTTATGGACCACCAGGTTTGGGCAAAACAACTCTCGCTCACCTTATTGCAAAAGAGATTGGTTCTCAAATGAAAGTAACTTCAGGGCCATCGATTGAAAAAATAGGAGACCTTGCATCAATACTTACAAATCTTTCAGCGGGAGATATTTTATTTATTGATGAAATTCACAGACTAAATAAAACAGTCGAGGAAATTCTTTATCCAGCAATGGAATCTGGCGTACTAGATATAATTATTGGCAAAGGACCAGCTGCAAGAACAATACAACTTGAGCTTCCCCCTTTTACATTAGTCGCTGCCACAACCCGCATCGCGATGATTTCCTCCCCTCTTCGTTCACGTTTTTCAGGAGGAGTTTTCAAATTAGAGTTTTATTCTCATGAAGAAATTCGAGAGATTATAATGCGCTCTGCAAAAATTCTTGGGATAAAAATTACCGAAGAAGCTGCACATGAAATTGGAAAAAGAAGTAGGTCCACACCACGAACAGCAAACTATCTTTTGAAGCGTTGTCGAGATTTTGCCCAAGTACATAAAAAAGATTTAGATAAAGATGTAGTGGAAGAGACCCTTTCTCTTCTTGGGGTAGACGAGATGGGACTAATACACACAGACAGACATCTTCTTAAAACAATTATTGATAAATTTAAAGGCGGTCCAGTTGGACTAAACACTTTGGCGATGTCTCTTTCAGAAGAAGAAGCTACCATTGAAGAGTTTAATGAACCTTATCTTTTGCAAATTGGGTTTATAGAGAGGACTTCAAGAGGTAGAATCGTTACAGAAGCGGGATATGAACATCTTTCAAATGTAAAATTAAAAATGTAAAATGTAAAATTAGCAAACAGCACCTTTCCTTGAGGAAAGGTGCTGTTTGCTATAAGCTTTAAATAGATTCTTGTTGTAATTCTTGTTGTACAATTAAATAAAACAAAACATAAGGAGTCGTTATGCATGGAACCAGAATGAATAACCGTGAGTGGAGAAGATACCTTAAACGAGCGAGGGGTTTTGGTATTATGAGCCAGGACACAGCGCAAATAATCCCAAACGGATCTACAATTGAAATCTCAGAACGAGAACACAATTATAAGGAAGCGATGGGAGGCCTAGCAGTAGTTGAAATCGTAAATAGTTTTTTCAACGAAGCCCTCAGGCGTGGATTGATCAAAACCAACCACTGCCCAGAACGACCAGTAACCAGTTGATATTTCAACTGGTTTTTATTTGCCAAAAAACTTTTTGAGGAGTAATCTTTAAATAGATCCAAACAATTATGTTTGGTGTACAAACTGAAAGGAATTTTATGGTAATACCAATTAAAGCTGTTAATGTTGACGGTCGACCAGTTATCACAAATGTCATTACTGGTGATTCAAGAACAAAAGGAGATTCTGTCATCAGAGTAAGTGAAAAAGACCTTATACCCTTAGTTACAGGTCTTTGCAAACTTGGAGAACACTTCAGTGACCTCATTCGGCGCAGTGGCCACCCAAACTTTGGCAAATAATCGCTAGTCAATTAAAACTCAGCGATTTTTTCTTGCCAGAAAACATTTGTTGAAGTAAGCTAAAAAAAGATCTGAACAATTATGTTTGGTGTACCACAATTTGTATGACCGACACTGAATTCGAACAGTTTGAAGGCTATTGTGAGGAACGAGGAATTCGTCCCCTCGGACAAATGATGGAAGACTTGAAAAAAATTCCATTTGGTAAAGCAAAAGAGCTTATGAACACCTTAGCAAGAGAAGCGCATGCCGACTTTGCAGAAATCTTGAAGCTGGAATTAGCTTAACAAATCAACACCCCTATTAATTTGGTAGGTGTTTTTTCTTAATTGACACCTGTGCGCACATTGTATATACTAGAGCTATGACCACTATAAACATAAGAATTGAAGATGCAACAAAAAAGAAAGCTATTAAAACCTTGGCTGGTCTTGGTATGGATATGTCCACAGCAATTAAAATCTTTTTGAACCAGGTGATTATTGAAGACGGACTCCCCTTCACACCGAGCGCAAAAAAGAGGGCTATTCGTGCAAAGTGGGACAAAGAAGTTGCTGAGGCTTTGAAAGGAAAGGGTTATGATACAGCGGAGGAAATGTTCAAAGATATATTAAAATAAAATGTATAAGGTTTATAAAACAAAAGCATTTCTGAAAAGTTCCAAAAAAATTAATGCTAGTATTGGTGGCAAAAAAATCATCAAAGAGTTGTCTGTTTTGATAAATATTTTAGCCAAAGGAAATAAGTTACCAGCCAACTATCGTGATCATTCTTTAAGAGGAGAATATGCCGACCATAGAGAATGCCACCTTCGAGCAGATATGCTTTTGGTTTACAAAATTGAAAAGGGTAAAATGATTTTAATATTAGTTGAAATTGGCTCACATTCCTATTTATTTTAAAGCTAGCTAAAATTTTATTGACGAGTATAATCAGAAGAAATAATCCTGTATTGTCATTCTCGTGAATGCGAGTGAGCTCGGAAGAGTTTCCGAGCGCAAGGCCGGAGTGCGACGGCACGAGGCGAGGCCTACATGATTATTCACCAGAATAATACATGGGGATCCAAGTCTTCATTTTCAGACTGGATTCCGGCGGAGGCCGGAATGGTAAAGTTGGTTGTTTGTTTCATTTTTACATTTTAAATTACAACACATATGTCAGGGCATAACAAATGGTCTCAAATCAAGGTCCAGAAGGCAAAAACGGATGGACAGAAGAGTAAAATTTATTCAAAGCACGCTCGACTCATTGCTATGGAAGCAAAGAAAGCAGGAACAAACTTACTCTCTCCTTCCTTAACGGCGGCAATCGACAGAGCAAAAAAAGAAAATGTACCTAGAGACGTTATAGAACGCGCTGTAAAAAAAGGAGGTGAATCTGGAGCAGATCAAATGGAAGCTATTACCTACGAGGCATATGGCCCCGGGGGATGTGCAATTATGATTGATGCCCTTACCGAAAACAGAAACAAAGCTGCTCAAGAAGTTAAACACATACTTTCAAAAAATGGTTTTCAAATCGCTACTCCGGGATCTGCGTCTTGGGCTTTTACTAGAGAGAATATGGAGTGGATCCCAAACATGACAGTAGACCTTTCTGATGAAGACCTTGTCACACTTGAGAAACTCACAAATGACCTAGAAGACAATGACGAAGTTCAGAGCGTTTATACAAACGTTGAATAATTTGAACAGAATTAAGATTTAAGAATTAAGATTTAAGAATAAATTCAGGACTTTACGTCCTGTTTTTTAATTGATTTTTCACTACCTCTATGCTAATTTGAAAAAAGAGGAGTAAAATATGAAAAAACTAACAATCGCAATTGACATTGGTGATACTTTATTAGACAGGTCAACAAAAAATGTTTTGATGTCAACCGGAAATTATACCTATCCGCTTTTCGATGGAGCTCTTGATGCATTAGATCTTTTAATTCAACAAGGTCACACTCTTGTTATTATTAGCAAAATAGACCAAGGAGACGAAGAGAAGGTTATAAGCTATCTTGTCCATCACGAAATTATCTCGTACTATGTACGGCCTGAAAATCTCCACTTCTGCTATGAACGCGATGCTAAAGGTCCTATCGCCCAAAGTCTTGGTGTTGATGTAATTGTGGATGATCGTGTTCAGGTACATAATGCAATGGAAAGATTTGGTGTGAACGGCCGAATACTTTTCACTGAAGGGCATGACGATCGTCAAGAGTTTGAACTCACAGCATCAGTCTTGCCTGCAAAAAACTGGCTTGAAGTGATAAAACATATCAACAACCTGTCTACATAATGTGGCAGGTTTTTCTTTGCAAATAAAAAACCCTATTTGAATTAACAAATAGGGTTCGTGGTTTTTAGGCCTTATTGCTTTTGATGAAAGAGATGATCTCTTCAACCTTGCTCTCATGAGCAACAAATTCAATGTAACCTTTCTTCGAAACTTTTTTTGGAAGTATTGGTTCGAAAACCTCAACCTCCTCAGTTTCAGGATTCATTTTAAAATGTTTGAAACCAAGCTTTTTGTTGATACCAAAAATGGGAGTTGAATCCCAAGGAGTATCAAAACCTGGCTTCATGAAGAGAACACCAACCTCCCCAATCCACAAACGAGAGAAAAGCATACCAATGCTCCCACCCGCAACACTCGCTTCTTTGAAAACACCACCTTCTTCAACAGACAAGCCCATCTTTTGGAGAACTTTCGGAAAGCGATGAACAGGAAGGTCAAATAGTGCGTAAAGCTTGCCAAGGGGGACAGCGGTGTCCACCTTAATTTCACTTTCCACACCGAAACGGGTACGAGTGACAGGACCTTCGTCACTATAACCATATATGTCACCAGTATTAACATCACCAACGTATGCTGCCCAAACATCGTTTCCGTTAGCAAGAGCCAGCATGGTGCCAACCCCATAAGATTGATAACGAGCGAAGGCTTTGGTGCCATCGAGAGGATCGACCGTGAAGTAGATCGGATTCTCGCGATCAATGCAAGGAATATTGAGATCTTCTTCCTCACCAATGATTCCAAAGTGTGGAAAGTGGGTACGGAGATTACCAACATAACGTGCTTGTGCGCGTTTGTCAGCACTGGTCACAATGTCTTCTTTGTTGGGGTCGTAATTAACCTTATCCTCTTTGGAAAATTTGGATGCTTCATCACGGATATCACCAATAGCAAGATTCATGATGTTAATAAGGGTTTGTTTGATGCTGTTGTTTGCTTTCATATTGTCTTCTTTTTTTTGTTTCAAGGATCTTTTTGATCTGGTATCAGCATACTTCTTTTTAAAGAATAATGTTTATTTTTATTACATTTTTGTAAACAAAATATTGTAAACTCCTGTTTGTTTGATTAAATAAGGGCTTTTGATATAATAATATTTGTACTAATTTATTACATATTATGAAAAAATTTGAAATATTAAACAATTTAGGCTTTTCAGAACACGAAAAACAAGTCTATCTCTTTCTTTTAGAGCACGGTGCTGGCTCTGCAACAGAAATCGAAACAGGTGCAGATATTCCACGCCCAACAGTTTACAAAGCATTAGAAGGTTTAATAAGCAAAAACATCGTAAGCATTTCTCCAAAAGGTAAAAGAAAAATATACTCCCCTGCCGAGCCAGACAAACTTTCTCTCATTTTTAAACAAGTCGAGAACTCTTTTCTTGAAAATATCGAGGATCTTTATCGTCTATATGAAAAGGGTTCATCTAAAAAACCGATGGTTTCTTTTGCAGAGGGAAAAACAGCTATATCAGATTCATATATGGATATTGTGGAATCATTACCAAAGAATGGTAAATATTATAGATACAGCTCTATTGAGGAGTTTAATAGGGAGCGATACATTTCTAAGGAATACCGAGGAACTCGAGATAAGAAAGGTCTCGAAAGGTATATTATTACAAACGAGTCAACACGCATTAAAAAAGAAAAATTGGGAAGAGTAATAAAAGTTGTTCCAAAATCATTTGATCTTTTCGAATATAACATTAATCAAGTAATATATGGCGACAAAGTTTCTTTCATTGATTTTGACTCAGGTAATGTTATTACAATCCAACAAGAAAAATTTGCAGAGTTTCAAAGAAAAATATTTAAACTTTTGTTTTCAAAACTAGATAGTTAGTTTGATTTTACATTTTTCATTTTACACTTTACACTAGAGCAATGAGAATACTTGCGATTGATCCCGGATACGAAAGACTTGGTATTGCTGTGCTTGAAAAAAACGAGGGGGACAGAAAAGAAACCTTACTCTTTTCAGAATGTTTCAAAACTAAGACCGTAAATACCCATGCGGAAAGACTTTTATTTTTAGGACAAGAAATTGGAAACGTGATTGAAAAATACAAACCAGAAGCACTTGCTATTGAAACTCTTTTTCTCACCACAAACCACAAAACTGTAATGATGGTATCCGAGGCGAGAGGGGTAATTCTTTATGAGGGAGCCAGACACAATCTTTTTATACATGAATATTCACCACCACAAATTAAAAGCGCCGTAGCTGGCGACGGACACTGTGACAAAAAAGCAATTATAAAAATGATTCCACTTCTTATTAAACTTGAGAAGGAAATAAAACACGATGATGAATACGATGCTATTGCAGTGGGCCTAACCTTTTTTGCATACAACAAAGCCAATAAGTTCAAGGTTTGATGTTTTTTCTAAAATTGACTTTTAGACAAACAGGAGTAGTGTTTAGATTGGAACTAATCGAAACTTATACTTTTGTGTATAAATAGAAAAAAATCAACCTGAAGATATTATGGAATACCTAACCTACGAAGAAGATATCCCTGAAGGAAACCCGATGATGCCCAACCACCCATTTCTTCCCCTTCCAGGTGGTGGATATCAATTTTACAAGTGGAGTAAACCCGTTGGGGCTTATCACACAATCACGGCCCCCAGAGAAGGAAATGTCGGAATGTCACTTGAGGAGAGGGTTTTAGGATGTTTCGGAAACCAAACAACGTATGCGAAGGATGGTTTTATCTATTTGGCTATCACCAAAGAAGAAGAAATGGAAGTCTTAAAAATCATTTCAGCACAAAAAGCTCAAACATCACCCACGCTTGAGCATTTTATTATCAAGCTTGTTGAAAAAACAAACAAACTCGCTGTTGATATGTACGTTCGGTGGAAGATTCCACTTTATATGATAAAGGTAAACCCAGAAACACCAGAACTTCAACCAACAAAAGACTCACACCAGTTTGTTATTGTTCTTTCTCCTCAACCATTCGTTAAGTACGAAAAGTTTGAAAAACCTTAAAAGCGATGAATTGTCTAGACCAAGCAAATGTATTTGATTGGTCTTTTTTTTGTTATATGTTATGTACTCCCTTGTGGATATCTCCCCCTTGCAAAATTTTTTGTATCTGTTACAAATATAGAAAATTATAAATAAACAATTTTGTAACAATGAGTGACGAAGAACAAGTAAAAGATGAAGATGAGTTAGGTGAAAATACTTTTGGATCTTTAGATTTTGAAGCTGAAGATCTAGAAGATGTAGACCCGGCAGTTCTCGAGGCAGTGGATCCCCTTGCGCTTGATGCTGAAGTGGTAGGTGTTATTGTTGAAGATCCATTAGATATGGATAACGAGGACAGTGATGACGCTGATGATCTAGATGATGGATTTTCAGAGTTTAATGATTATGAGGAATAATCCAAAGATTTAAGATTTAGGATTTAAGATTCAAGAATAAATTCAGTGTAAGTAATACAAAATACCAAACTTTCTAAGTTTGGTATTTTGTAATATATTATTCATAAATCATAAATCTTGAATCCTGAATCTACTCCACAGCTAGTCGAATAAACCTCCTCTTCCCCACCTTCAAAGTAATATTTTTTACAACTTCATCTGGGGAGGTTATTTTTTCATCTGTTTCGGCATTTGATACACCCCCTTGGAGAACAAGCCTTCTCCACTCACCTTTTGATTCCACAGTTCCAGCTTTCAAAAGTACATCTGCCATTTTTTCAAACTTTAAAACCTTTACCTCTTCTATGTTTTCTGGCACCCCTTTTTTGCTGAAAGTATTTATAAAATCACGTTCAGCTTCTTCCCCAAACGGTTTTCCACAAAAAGTATTTACAATCTCTTTTGCCAATTTTATTTTTATATCTCTTGGATTAACACCGTTTTCCAAATCTTTTTTATTTTTTTCAATTTCCCCCAAAGAAACATCTGTGCAGAGCTCGAAACCAGGTATGATCATTTCGTCTGTCCAACTCATTACTTTTCCAAACATATTACTTGGTGAGTCCTCCAAAGTAATCATATTACCTTCAGTCTTTCCCATTTTTTTACCACTTGAGTCAGCTAAAAGTTTTGTTGTCATAACAAATTTTTCTTTATGATTTAATTCAGAAGATAATTCGCGACCCATAAGCATGTTAAATGTTTGATCATTCCCCCCGATCTCTCCATCTACATTCATAGCCACACTATCGTATCCTTGCATTAGAGGGTACATGAGCTCGTGAATAAACAAAGGTTTTCCTTCGGACATTCTTTTTTCAAACATATCTCTTTTAAGCATCTGATCAACAGTTACCCTCGAAGCAAGATTTAATACATCAGAAAAATTCATTTTCTTTAACCATTTTGAATTGAAAACAAACTTAGCTGGATTAACCCCAGCAAAAGAAATTATTTTCCCAGCTTGTTTTTTGTAGTATTTGCAATTATTTAAAACCTCCTCTCTTGTTAATTGTTTCCTCGCTGAAGATTTATCGGTTGGGTCACCAATCATTGCAGTAAAATCTCCAATCAATAAAATTATTTCGTGCCCCATGTTTTGTAGCTCTTTCATTTTTCTTAAAGGTATAGCATGACCTATATGAAGAGTTGGGCCAGTTGGATCAATACCTAGGTATACTTTTAGTTTTTTACCAGAGAGTAATTTTTTCTTAACATCTTCTTTGTTTGGAAAAATATTTTCAACACCTCGACTCAAAAAGGTTTCTATTTGACTTTCATCTTGACTAATTTGGTTGTTTTTAGAAAATGTAAATTTCATATAAAAACTGTAACACAAAAAGAGATTTTTGTCCTTTTATGCTATTATATACACAATGAAAAACAAATTTCACAAATCTGAAGAGTGGACTAATTTTAATGATCGATATATGAAAAAAACACCATTTAAAAACCTTAAAAATACTATTTTGTTCTTTTTAACATTTTGTATTTTTTTCTTGGGTATAGGTATTATCTGGACCGCAACCCTTGATATCCCAAACCTTCAATCAATTGACCAAAGAAAAGTCCTACAATCAACAAAAATTTATGATAAAACAGGAAAAGTTGTTCTTTATGATGTAAACAAAGATGTAAAAAGAACGATTGTACCATTAAGTGAAACATCTCCATTTATTTCAAAAGCCCTAATAGCGATTGAAGACACTGAGTTTTACACTCACAAAGGAATCAGGCCTTTAGCTATTTTACGTGCCTTTCTTGCAAATATATTTTCTTTAGGTATAAGCCAAGGAGGGTCAACAATCACTCAACAAGTTGTAAAAAACACCCTATTAACAGGGGACAAAACACCAACAAGAAAACTAAAGGAAATTATCTTATCGTTAAAACTTGAGCAAAAATACTCAAAAGATGAAATATTGGCCCTATATCTAAACGAAAGTCCTTGGGGAGGAAGTATGTACGGGGTGGAAGAAGCTAGTCAAACATTTTATGGTAAAAACGCAAAAGATGTAGACTTAGCAGAATCAGCATATTTGGCAGCTTTACCAAAAGCTCCAAGCTATTATTCACCATATGGGAAACACAAAGACGAATTAGAGACAAGAAAAAATGTTGTTCTAAAAAGAATGCTTGATACAGGGGCTATAAACAAAGATGATTATGAAAAAGCAAAAAATGAACAGGTGGTATTTATTCCCAGAATCAACAACTCAATAAAAGCACCCCACTTTGTCGATTTTGTTAAACAATATTTAGATGATAAATACGGAGAAGGTGCCTTTGATGAAGGTGGTTATGTTGTGACAACAACACTGGATTACAATCTACAATCAAAAGGAGAAGAAATTGTAAAAAAATATGCACTCGAAAACGAAACGAAATTTAAAGCCTCAAATGCTGGTCTTGTGGCTGTAGATGCTAAAACAGGACAAATACTTACAATGATTGGTTCAAGAGATTATTTCGATGAAAAAATTGACGGTAAATATAATATTGCCACAGCTAAAAGACAACCAGGTTCAACCTTTAAACCTTTTGCTTATGCAACATCCTTCAATAAAGGACTTAGGCCGGAAACAGTAGTCTTTGACCTAAAGACACAGTTTTCAACAAACTGTGCACCGAGTGATTTCTCGGACAATAAAGACTGCTATGCACCCGATAACTTTGACAATAAGTTTAGAGGACCAATGACTCTCCGTAGTGCTTTGGCGGAATCAATTAACATTCCAGCCATTAAAGTCTTATACCTAGCTGGTATTAAAGACACGATAAAAACAGCCAAGGACATGGGAATTACAACACTTACCGAACCTGACCGATATGGACTCACTCTTGTCCTTGGAGGAGGCGAAGTGACACCTCTTGAGATGACAACGGCCTACGCAGTTTTTGCCAACAAAGGAATCTATAATCCATACACCCCAATACTTGAGATAAAAGACAAAACCGGAAATGTTATAGAAAAATTTGAACAAAAATCAAAAGAGGTTTTACCAAAACAAACCACTCTTTTAATGTCAAATGTTTTAAATGATAATACAGCTCGAATTCCTTCATATGGAGCGACCTCTCCTTTGTATTTTCCCGGACATGATGTTGCGGTGAAAACAGGTACAACAAACAATTACAGAGATGTGTGGACGATTGGTTACACACCAAATGTTGCAGTAGGAGCTTGGGCTGGAAACAACGACAATACACCTATGGAAAAAAAGGTTGCTGGACTTATTATCTCCCCAATGTGGAATGCATTTATGAAAGAGGTTATCAAATCAACACCAAACGATAGTTTTGAAGCTCCGGCGTTAAACACATCATACGAAGGAGCTCCAATCCTTCGTGGAAAATGGCAAGGTGGTCAAAGTTATATTATAGATAAGGTTTCAGGAAAACTCGCAACAGAATTTACCCCTCAAGAACTCAAGCAAGAAATAGTAAACAATGATATACATGATATTTTAAACTGGGTATCAAAAGATAATTTTCTACAAAAACCCTCAAATCCAAACAATGATCCTCAGTTTTCTAGGTGGGAATATTCAGTTGGTATTTGGGTTTCACAAAAAGGCCAATCTTATATCTCACCATATAATCCACCAACAGAATATGATGACATTCATACAAAAGATTCAATACCAACAATCTCACTAAACACACCTAGAGAAAATAATTTTTCTAGGGGTGATAAGATTGAAATCACAACAAATATTTCCTCAAAATTCCCAATTTCAAAAAGCGGGGTATTCATAAACAATGTTTTAGTAGGAAACATCACAAACAACAAATACAGCTTTACACCGCAAAACATTGATTCTATTCAAGAATCAAACGAACTGAAAGTGGTAATTTATGATTCAGCCCAAAATTCAGCAACAGCGAGCTATAGATTTAATGTTAATTAACAACAAACCATACACCAAACACAACCAATAGTTTGCTAAATAATTAAAATCCAAAACCACCAACAAAAAACCATTACTTTAACTAATTTTCCTTTTATTCCAATGAAAACTAAAATCTAACCTAAAAATTCAAAACTTATACCACATAAATAATTTCTTGCTAAAAATTTGTTTTCTCAAGTCTAAATTCATCAACCTGCAACTTTGGAATATAATACCCACCAACCCTCAAAGAGCACTTAAAGACAACAAACAAAACACAGAGAACTATTTTCTTAGTAAATGTCCCAAAAGGTTAGTTTAAAGGTAGGAGAGGGTTGGCTCCAAAAAGAAATAGATAAAAAAACAAAACTTCTCTAGTGATAAGAGAAGTTTTGTTTTTAACTAGAAAAAAGTAGACCGAAATAGTAAACCTTCAAGATCATACTTTTTTGAAAAGTTAAATCCAAAAGAGTTTCTATTCATGAACACAACGAGCACAACCAGCAGAAGAAGACTGAGAATCGTGGTATGCATTACCGTTGGACATACTTACATCGAACGCATCATTTGGAGAGGCTGGGTCTATAGACTCCGTACTGGACCAATAAGTATCTTGATTTGAAGGATTACCTGTTAAATGCTCAGTTACTAATTCTGGATATGTTGGCAATCTCCAATCAACGTAACCCCCTTCTTCTAATTCATTACAATATGTCATTGCCGTCGTCCAATTTACGTACCCATTTGTAGGTTCATTTTGCCACGTAAGAGAAGGTGAACCTGCTGGTGCAGAACCTTCCACCCCAAATATTGTTGTTCCTTCAACAATATTCCCCGCCACCAAATCAGCATCAATAGCATCCAATGTCGTCGTTGCTCTATTTATCCCAACAGGAATTGTTGTTGTTGACGCAACGATTGAGAGCGTTGCAGGAATTGAGTTATAGATTTCTGTGAGAGTTCTAAAAGATGCGGAAACAGATTCAGGAACTGTCATTGCACCTGCTCCTTCAGTTCCATCTGTACCTTCGGTGATTTTTGTATAAATATCATTAAGAGAATACTGTGTATCATACCCTACTGTTCCACCCGGAGTTAACGTCCCCAGAGCCAGAGCTTGTGCCACTGTAGCTGTTATAACGAGAGTGATTATTATTGTAGTAACTGTGATTATTTTGTTTATTAGCTTTGTTTTCATCTCGTTGATTTGTTTATGAATTATTGATTAGCTAATTGTGTTTTTAGTTGTTCTAGTAAATTAAGTAGTTTTTTTAGTACAACAGCTTTTGTTGAAGAATTAAAGTCCCCATTAGCTGGAGTAATACTGTTTTCTTTTTGGAGTTTAATTAAAGCTTGTTTTGTTAGGTTACCGAATAGGTCTGTTTCATTTTTTACTGAACCAGGACCACTTGTTGCAATTGTGTAACCAAGTATGTTTAAGATTACTTGAATAGTTTTAACATCATTACCTCGATCTCCTGGTTTAAGATCTCTTACGGTAGATGTTGGTTTGGAAGGAGTATTAGTGTTTGGAACAGTTGTTGGTGTTTTAGCTACCGAGGGAAGAGCTCTTCGATACCCCCCAAGTCTTGAAGATGGTGACTGTGGGGTAACTATTACAGCAGGAGCCCAAGCTGTTGTAACAGTTGTTTGATCTTCAAATGATAACCAGCCAGTGTTATCGTTGTAGGCATAGCCATTGAATGCTCCATTTGCTATGGTGACATCTGAGAAATCAAAGTATCCAACAGACTCACTCCATGCGTAACCTGACAGAGTTCCACTTGTGTTTATAATTCCATCTAACACAAGCCAACCAGTATTGTCATTGTAAGCGTTTCCAATGACAGTGGTGTCAGAAACAGTTACACCAGAGAAATCAAACCAACCAACAGACTCACTCCATGCGTAACCTGTGGTGTTGGCAGCGAGAGCGGGGGTTGCTACGAAACATAACAAGAATATTATTAAATATTTTTTCATTTATAATAAATTTTAAGTTTTTAATAAGGTAACTATAACACATACATCCCTTAAACAACAAAATACCAAACCTACAGGTTTGGTATTTTGTTAAATTTACATTTTTAATTTTTAATTTACAATATTCGCCCCATCTTCGTGCTGGTGAGAGCATTTTCTATTTCTTCAATAATCTCCGCTTTATTAATGAAAAGTTCACTCTTGAGGCTTCTAGAGCCTTTAACAGTAAGTGTACCTCTATCATAGACAATATCTTTTGTTGATATCTTAATTCCACATTTTTTTTCAATTACACCAGACATTATTTCCTTTACAAGAAACTCCCTTGCTCCAAGGTTTTCAAACTTTTTTAAAAAAAATGAGATGTGTTCCAAGGTTTTAAATTAAAAAATAAAAAAGAAAAATTAAAAAATGAATTAAAATTTATTTTTTTAAAGTCACCAAGCTTGCCCCGAGTATATTTGCTAATTCTGAGCATTCCTTAATCAAAAAATTTATTTCATCGGAATCTGTATTCTCTGTGTCTTTTATTATTTCTAGCCAAAATTTAGTCTCGTTTGCTGATTTAAGAGAGTGATGTATAAAATTTATAAAATCCTTCTTACTACTTCCCGCTTGAGCCTCAACGATATTTGCCCCTATGCTTGTAGAACTTCTTAGTATTTGCTTTATTAAAATGTCAGAAGTTGTATTTTTGTTTAGCTTTTTCGTCATCTTTATCACACCAATAACAAAATCATAACATCTTTTTTGTATTTCTTTGTTTTTCATTGGTGTGTCTCAGTTATTAATATT
>CAIZIN010000026.1 GCA_903933085.1 uncultured bacterium | reverse complement strand
TTCGACTATAGAACTCCTGTGGATAACTTTTTGTATATAAAATATAATATATTTAGACCTCTTCAGCGATATTTGTTTCCAGATCGTACCCTTGAATCAACACAAAGTCACCCTCGTTCCGGATGAGGCAGAAAACCCATTCGACTATTCGCTCTCTAAGAGCAGGATATCAAACGTGTATCGGGTGTCTCAATCGAATCCACGGCGTCAACGCGCCAGAACGACATTACGAGATCACCACGCTTTGTGTTGATTCAATAGTACGATCAATGTATGGAGTATTGTTTTTTACCATATGCCAGAGTATTACAAGCATCTTTCTTGCAAGAGCAACTCTAGCTCTTTTGGCCCCAGCTTTTAATGCTAACTTTTTGTAAAAAGAGAAAAGATATTTAGATTTCTTTACATCACGTATTCTAAATGAAGCTTCAACAAGAGAATACCTAAGCACCTTCGAACCAACTTTTGTGATATGTCCTAACTTTACAGATGTGCCTGATGATCTTTGTCTCGGAACAATTCCTGCATAACTCGCTAATGCATTTGGTGAAGGAAACCGATTGAAATCTCCAACCTCTGCATATATTGAACAACCAGTAATGACCCCAACACCAGGCATAGTCATCATGAGTTTGATTGTTTCATTCCTTGATATGTTGCTCATATTCTTTTCAATCAAATCAATATGAGCATCTAATTCTTTCATAACAATGAAAAGGTCTTTGATTTCTTCTTCGGTTCCTTTCTCAATACTTTCCATACTTGCTTTTAACATGGGATTTTCAGCTGTTAAGTGAAGGCCTTTTCTTGTACAGATTCCATGGATACGGTTTTTAATACCAGATCTCATTCGAACAAGATATGCTCTGTGCCGAACAATCATTCGAAGATCATTTATGTCTTCTGGAGCTTTGTATGATTCAGGTAAATAGTCTGCTCTCAAAAGCTCTGCAAGAGCTTTTGCATCTACTCTGTCATTTTTTAATTTACTGTCTGCAATGAGTCTTGTTTTGTATGGATTAGCTACATGAACATTCATACCAGATTGTTCCAATATATCTGTATACCATCTCCAACCACAGACAGGTTCAATGGCAACACTCACTTCATTCCCCTTAAAAGGAAGTCTTTGTATTGCATCTTTAACCTGATCTGGCGTACAAGCTACATTTCCTTCATACAGCACTTTTCTTTCTTGGTTTAAAAGTGTCCACACACTCGACCTTTTATGCAAATCAATACCTAAATATGTTTTTGTCATAGTAGTTTAGGTTAACTATTAAATCAGCAGAGGCTGATATTTATAGTGTAGCAGAGTTCTATGGGATCGAGTCTCGTCCTCTCTGGTTGTGTCGAGGGCGAGACTCGAACTCGCGACCTGACGCTTATGAAGCGCCCGCTCTAACCGGCTGAGCTACCCCGACATTGAAACTAAAAGTAACATATTTTAGTATTTTTCTCAAGACGTTGTACATGATATAATTTCTTCATGGAAGAACAAATAGATTTTTTAAAAAAATTAGACATTGATCAGTCGGTTAATGCGACTGAAGAATTATCACCTAAACAAATTGAGTTGAATGGGCTTTTGATTAAAAAGGAAGAATTAAGTGGTCAGATAGATCGATGTCCTATGTGTTCTGGTGGGGAAGGGTATAGATGTAATAGTGGTCATTCTCAAGATTGGGCGATATTACAAGAAAGGATTAAATTACTGGAAGATTCAATGGCTGTTTAATATAGTTGATTATTTTCATTTTTTTTGGTACATTAGTTGGGCGCAGTAGCATAACTGCGGGTGTAGCTCAGCTGGTTAGAGCGTTCCCCTGTCACGGGAAAGGCCGTGGGTTCGAGTCCCATCACTCGCGCAAAATACAAAAATCTCAGATTTTAAAATCTGAGATTTTTGTATTTTGCGCGAGTGAAGAGGCAAAGGGTTTTGCCTCTGGATGGGACTCGAAAGGCGCAATAGGGGCAGGTTAGCAAACCTGCGACATGAGCCGGGGTCGCGAGCTTTTTTATGTGACGACATAAAAAAGACTTGTGACCGAGTCCCATCACTCGCGCAAACTATACATACACCATTTGTAATAAAGCTATGAAATTTTTTGCTGGCGAGTATTTATCTGCATATCTCCTATTTGTTGAAATAACAATAAGTAGTAAGGACTTATTAGTTATCATTTGATATACTCATAAATATATGAAGATCCAATTCAATAAAATAACTTGGTATTCACAACTTGCAACATTTATAGTGTTTACTATCATTGTACCTATATTAGGATTTTATATTTTTATACAATACGAAAAAACATTTAATATATTAGGTACTCAGATTGAAACAAATCAATATTGATTTGTAAAACTTTTAATAAAAAAATATTTCTGTCATATCTTGACAAAATAAACAACAGAGTTATCCTTATTGTGGATAGGAGATAAAATAAATGAAAACAAAATCATTGATGTTATTCCACGTCGCAGGGCTACTCAGTCTAACGATGAGCTGTGTGCCTATTGATCCAAATTGGACGCCGGAACAGAAGGCTAAGGTTCAGAACTCAAACGCCCAAGTGGCTCAAGGAGTCGGAATCGGTCTCCTTGGTGCTGGAGCTGCTCTTTGGGGAGCCTCTGAGCTTCGTAATAGCGGTAACGGCTACTGGTATGGTGGCCATCACTACTATAATCGAGATTATCGCCATGGGAGGTATTTCTACTATTAACCCATCTCAGTTTTCAAATCCCTCAGACGTTTGTCTGAGGTTTTTCTTTGTGTTTATTTTTTTAATTTTATATTTGAAATGTGCTATAATATTTTCATGTCAGCACAAATGAAGCAACAAAGACTCAATGGTCTTTCAGATGGTATATTTTCAATAGTCATGACTCTGCTCGCTATGGAGTTTAAGGTTCCACTATTTGATGGAGCTGTAAGTGATTTTGTCTTATGGCAAAGCCTAGAAAAACTTTGGCCGGTGTTTATAAGTTTTGTTCTTTCGTTTGCTCTCTTGTTTACATATTGGAGAGCTCACCATTTTTTGGTTTCTATATATGCAAAGACAATCACTGTTGGTATAGCAAATCTAAATGCGCTATTTTTCTTTTTCATAACATTAATACCTTTTTCCGCTCATCTCTTGGGTGTATATAGCAGTACAAGAGTGGCTATTGTTGTGTATGGTTTAAATGTGATTATGATTGGAATTTCTTTATATTGGCTACGTGCTCATATTGAACATACGCACGAGATTCTTACGATAAATATTTCTAAACATGAACGTGTGAGTGGGTATGTAAGAATTCTTTTTCCAGTTTTTGCTGCTACTTTTGCAGTCTTTATCTCATTCTTCAGTACAGATCTCTCAATAATAGTTTTCACTGGTGCTATCTTGTTTAACCTCCTTCCATCATCAATGAATCCAATTTATAGTGGTTTAAATGGTGTTGTTGAAAAAATATCTAAAGATTGAAAAAGAATCTAAAATAGTTTACTATACCAATAAGTTTTTAGGCATAAATGCCATCATAGTGAGCTCAAGTGGGTACTTGAGCGCAAGGCCGGAGCACGACGGTGCGAGGCGGGGTCGCGCAAAAATTCAGAAGAATTTTATGCGTGACTAGTGGTAAAGTGAGAAAGTTTGGGAAACTTTCTCAAGGACGGAGCATGACGAGGTAGACTATGTGCAAAAATATTTTTCAGTAGAAAAATACTTTTGCAAAAAAATGAACTTTCGTTGGTAATAAAAGATATGCCATCATAGCTTAGTGGTAAAGCACTTCATTGGTAATGAAGAGACCGTGAGTCCGATTCTCACTGATGGCTCATATAAAAAAACAGCTTCGGCTGTTTTTTTGTATGAACCATCAAGAATCTGCTTCAAGCAGATTCTTGTTAAAATTGATCAACATCAATGATCGGTATTTACTTTTTTCAAAAGAGTAGTATTATTCTTTTTGGTTAGATTTGGGCATTCGGCTCATTATCTAAATTAAGTTCCAAAAAAACAGAAAGCAAAGGTTATGAATTCAATAGTAGTAGGTTCAGCTTCAACAGATGTACATTTGGTATTTGACCCAAGTACTCGAGTCGAGCTTTTATTTAGGGCTGCGCTAGCTGGGGCCATAAAGGCAGTGGCTGTCGGGCTTCGACTCACTTGTAAAGAGTGTGCCTCAGAAGTCGTTTGGTTTGAGCCAAGAATTCCAGCTCTCGATATCTGTGCTGATTATCGTAGGAAGACTCGTACAAGACCAGGTATTAATTCAATTACGTGGGCTCGTGAATTCGTGGAGTTGTTAACTTCACCAGAAATAGATGATGATCCAAAAAATACTCGTGCTTCAACTCTCGAGAAACTATCAGCAGCGCATTTTAAGGCTGAAGAGTTTGTTGTGAATTTTGATCCATACTCACTTGATGATGATGCAAAGGTCGATATCTTTTTTTCCTATCGCCGGAGTATCCTTTCCGTGAGTGTTACCATGGAAATGTTGGTACCCTTTTTAAAGAGTGATTGTCTCTGTTCTGAGACAAAAGCCGAAAGACATTGTCTCCTATGTGGAGGGAGATAAATTTATAAGCATTCGACTTCGGTTGAGTGCTTTTTCTTTTATCTGTTTTGTGGTTAAATAGCAATGAACCTAGCCAATGTAGTTTAGTGGTAGAACAACGCTTTCGTAAAGCGTGAACACAAGTTCGATTCTTGTTATTGGCTCCAACAAACGAAGTTTGTTTAGAATCGAAGGGCGGAATAAGAGCAGATTAGCAAATCTGCGAAATGAGCCGGGGTAGCGAAATTTTATGAGTGGCGACGAATAAAATATTTGTGACCGATTCTTGTTATTGGCTCCAACAAAATGAATGAAGAAATTCAAAAAAAAATAGAAGACCTTGAATCACAAATGTATGATAATCATTTTTGGGATGATAAAATTCGTGCACAAGCTATTTTAAAAGAAATCGCTGATTTAAAAGAAGAACAGGCGGGTCATGGGAAATTTGATAAGGGAGATGCAATACTTAGTGTTATTTCTGGAGCTGGCGGTATAGACGCAGAAGATTTTGCACAAATGCTTTTTAATATGTACTCGAAGTATTTTGCAAAAAAAGGTTGGGGTTACAAAGTTATACATTCAAATGAAAATGACCACGGAGGTTTTAGAAATATTACCGTAGAAGTTTCAGGTAAAAACGCATATGGAAATTTGAAAAATGAAAGTGGTGTACATCGACTTGTACGTGTTTCTCCTTTTAATGCAAAACAATTGCGACACACATCATTTGCTCTCGTCGAGGCTATTCCAAAATTTGAAAAAAAAGATACAGAGATAGAAGTAAAGCCTGATGACATTAGAGTTGAATTTGCTCGTTCGAGTGGTCCTGGTGGCCAAAATGTAAACAAAAGAGAAACAGCTGTTCGTATTGTACATATTGCGACAAATATAGCTGTTCACTGTGATGCAGAAAGATCACAAGCTCAAAATAGAGAAAAAGCTATGGAAATCTTAAAAGCAAAACTTTATGTTTTAGAAGAGATAAGAAAGAAAAAGGAAGCTGAAGGTCTGCATTTTTCTAAAGATGCAGAAATAGAGTGGGGAAGCCAAATTCGCTCATATGTACTTCACCCTTACAAAATGGTAAAAGATCATCGAACTAATGTAGAAACATCGAATGTGGACAATGTCTTAGAAGGTGAAATTGATGAGTTTATAGAAGCCGAAAGAGTTTTATAACCTGTGGATAGATATAGTGACTAAAATATGATACAATCTTATCTGTAAATATGATTTATTTTGATAATGTAAGTAAAATATACGATGATAGATCGGTAGGACTAGAAGAAGTTACTATTAAAATCGAGCCCAATGAATTTGTCTCAATTGTAGGCCATTCTGGAGCCGGTAAAACCACCCTTCTTAAAATGATCTTAGCTGAAGAGAGGCCCACATCAGGGACTGTGTTTTTTGAATCTACAAATATTCATGAAATAAACAAAAAACATATGCCGGACTATCGTAGAAAGATAGGTGTAATATTTCAAGATTACAGACTTTTGCCAAATAAAACAGCTTATGAAAATATTGCCTTCGCAATGGAGGTGGCTGGCCGTGATGAAGATGAAATTCAGGCCGATGTAACACATGTGCTAGAGTTGGTGGGCCTCGGTAGAAAAATGTGGAGTTTTCCACATCAACTTTCAGGAGGAGAAAAACAGAGAGTTGCTATTGCTCGTGCTATTGTAAATCAACCAGATTTAATTATTGCCGATGAACCTACGGGCAATCTTGATCCAGTAAATACATTTGAAGTGATTCAATTATTTAAAAAAATAAATGATTTAGGTACTACTGTCGTTCTCACAACTCACAATAAAGGGGTGATAGATTCTTTGGGAAAAAGAGTTATTACTATGGATGAAGGAAAAGTTATTAAAGATGATAAAAAAGGTGGGTATATCTTGTAATTTAAGAAGCGAAGCGACTATAAATTACAAGACCCCGCCCTTATGTAGGTATTTGTATTTTAGGGCGGGGTGGAAAGTTTAAGTATAAAGAAATTTAATAGGTAGAGTTAGACCCCACCCTTTCCAGTCGATTTAGAGCATGGCGAACAAATATAAAAAGTAGTTAAAAATAAAATGTATAATTATTAGATAGTAATTAGGGTGGGGTGATGATTTTTATAGTCATTCCATTCCTTAAAAATCAATCATATGATGTGGATAAATTTAAAAAGAATATTTAAGTCAGGTTTCATATCTTTTTGTCGCAATGTATTTGTGTCGCTTTCAGCAATACTTATTATGGTCGTGACTTTATTTTTGATTGGTTCAATTATTTTTTCAAGCGCTCTTTTAAAATCATCTCTACAAGTAATTCGTGATAAGGTGGATGTTAACGTTTATTTCACTACCGATGCATCTGAATCAGATATTCTAAGTCTTAAAAAACAAGTAGAGTCTCTGCCAGAAGTTTCTAAGGTTGAATATGTTTCTCGAGAAAAGGCTCTTGAAGATTTTCGTACAAGACATCAGAACGATCAAATAACTCTGCAAGCTTTAGATGAGTTAAGTGACAATCCGTTAGGGGCTGTACTTAACGTGAAAGCGAAAGATACAGCTCAGTATGAATCAATTGCAAATTATCTTAATCAACAAAATATTTCTAGAGGTGATGATTCTATTATAGATAAAGTAAACTATCTTCAAAATAAAGATGCTATAGATAGATTAAATAAGTTGATTACATCTGGGGAAAAAGTCGGCTTAACCCTTGCGATTATTTTTGCTTTAATTTCAGTTCTTATTACATTTAATACTATACGACTTACAATATTTACTTCTAAAGAAGAGATATCTGTTATGCAATTGGTTGGAGCCAACTATATGTATAT
>CAIZIN010000025.1 GCA_903933085.1 uncultured bacterium | reverse complement strand
TCGAACCTCCTCCTCGGCGAAAAAAAGGTGCGCGCAAGCGCGCCGAATTCGGATTCCTTTTTGGCGGATTCCCTTGCGGATTCTGGGAAAATTTTTGGCGAAACACAGTGGGCGTGCCTTCGGCACGCCCACGCATTGGCTCGTTCAGAGCCTCTAAGTTCTATTCTGGTGCGCGAGAGAGGACTTGAACCTCCACGCCTTTCGGCACCATCACCTCAAGATGGCTTGTCTGCCAGTTTCAACACTCGCGCAATACTTTATCAATAATATGTCTTTTGTTGTTCTTTTTCAACCAAAAGAGCTTTCTCAATCTTTTCTTTTTTTCTTGAAAGACATACGACTTTGCGATTGTAATACATTTTTTTAATAATTGCCAGTGCTTCTTTTTTAGCAAACTTAAGCTGAAAATAACTTTTATTTTTAACTTTTGAAAGATTACCACATACACCAATGCGATTAATTATCTCATTCCTCAGCCAATTAATATGCTTCTCACTTCCCGAAGCAAACTCAACATAAAACATATGACTCGATCTCCATCTTGGATCCCAGTATGAGTAGAAACATCCATCCCCATCAAAACAACCTCTTAAGTAATCAAAAAAATACACATCCGGTATTAACACCCCACCAATCGTTTTAGACTTAGCGGAAGTAATACCAATTGAAAGCAAAAAATTATAAAATTTTACATCACCGAATTGAATATGATAGTATTTTTTTTCTTTAGAAAATCCACTACTTTTTAAACCGTTCTTAACATTGATTCCAAGACATTTTTGGAAATTATTAGCCTGTTCAATATCTTTTGTCGTCAGACTCATATGTCTTTCATCACCATATAAACATCCATCAGTGACTATGAGTCCAATAGCATAGGCAAAATTACTCGACCATTCTATCTTTACTTTTCCTTTTGGTTTAACTCCCCTATTCACCATATCTGTATTATATCACCTCAAGGTCTTTGTGTCTTCCAATTAAAATTCAAAATAAAAAACCAACAGGTTTCCCAAATTGGTTTTTATTATTTTTTTATCTAAGCTTCTACTTCTTCTTTTGGAGCATCCTTTATCTTTTCGTCTGTTCCAATCTTTACCATAGACATTTTCATTCGCTTCTTCATTTCCTTTACTGCTTTCTCTCGAACGAAGTATAGTTTTGATCGACGAGTATTTGACCGACGGATAATTTCAATTTTTTCAATATTTGGTGAATATAGAGGAAAGATTCTTTCTACTCCAATACCATCAACAACTTTTCGAACAGTGAATGTACCTCCCGCTTCAGCACCATGCTTTCTCGCAAGTACAATACCTTCAAAAATCTGAATTCGAGTCTTTGGCTTGCCTGCCTTGTCCTTTTCTGTAATTTTTTGATGGACACGCACAGTGTCTCCAGATCTAAGATCTAGATTTTTTCTTTCTTCAATTTTTACTGGTGAGATTTTCATATTTGTTTAAGTAACGGCCACTTTAACACAAGTCTTTTAATTTATCAAGCGCAGAAATGAAGTCTGAGGGTATTGGGGCTTCAATTGTCAAAATATCCCCATTTATATCACTTATTTCAATTTTTCGAGCATGTAGAGCAAGCCTATCTAAACCAAGCAATACCGGCTTATTTTCACCGTATAGTGAGTCACAGATTACTGGATGATTGATCGCTTTGAAATGAACACGTATCTGATGTGTACGACCAGTTTTGGGGTAAACTTCAACATATGAAACCACAGGGCAAGTTTCCAAAACTTTATACTCGGTAATAGCTTCTCTCATCTCCCCTCTTGCTCCACGTTGGGCTGACCACTTTCGAAAGTCACTTTTTGATCTTCCGATTGGGCGATCTATTACTCCTTCCATTTCTTTCATTTCACCATACACAAAAGCATTATAAGTTTTTTTAATTTCTCTATCTTGAAACTGTGCTTTTAAATTCAAAAAAGACTCTTGATTTTTTGCAATCACAAGAACGCCAGAAGTATCCCTATCTAATCGATGGACAATTCCAGGCCGATATATCACTTCCCCAGTCGGTGAAGTCCAAGGTTCTCCAACTTTGGCAATTTCTGGATATTTTTCCAAAAGCCAACTTGAGACACTTTCTTCTTTTGTTCTTCCGTCAGCATGCACAACAAGCCCAGAAGGTTTGTTTATGGCGAGAATATTTTCATTTTCAAAAAGGATTTGCATATACCTAAGGTACACGATAAATAGAGTTTTAGCAAAAGTACTTGATAAATATTTAAAAACAAGTTAATATCTACTTGTTAGCGCGCTTAGCTCAGTTGGTAGAGCGCCTCATTTACACTGAGAGGGTCGGGGGTTCGAATCCCTCAGCGCGCACAAACAAACCACCGCAAGGTGGTTTTTGTTGGGCGATGAGGGATTCGATCCCATAGAACTCTGCTACACTATAAATATCAGCCTCTGCTGATTTAATAGTTAACCTAAACTACTATGACAAAAACATATTTAGGTATTGATTTGCATAAAAGGT
>CAIZIN010000024.1 GCA_903933085.1 uncultured bacterium | reverse complement strand
TAAATAAAAAAATATTTATATACAACGATATTCCAGAAGGAATCCTAAAAGATGAAATATCAGGATTTTGTCCAACGCTAATCAACGGTGATTTAAACTTAATAAAATAGCTTCTAAAAAATACCACCTATTAGTGACGGTCGTCACTTATAGGTATTATTTTTATATATTTGTCTTTTATTTTATTTTGTGTATTATCAAATTAGACTCATTGAAATACCAAACAGCACAACAATACCATGTCAGAAACTATATTCACTCGCCCAACTGAACTTATTCTCATCCGTCATGCTGAATCGGCCCGAAACGTAGCCAAGAAAGGATCTACCTACTTTGCTGATGAATATGCACGAGAAACAGTAAAAGGGATTCCAGACCACGAAATACCTCTAACAAATGAAGGCTTCGAGCAAGCACACGAAACAGGAATTTATCTTCGTAATCGTTTCGGCGTCCCAGATTACTTCTATCATTCTGGATACCTACGTACAATACAAACTCAGGGAGCAATTCTAGAGGCGTTTACCCCGGAAGAAATTTCAGGAATAAAACAAAGGATGAATCCAGAAATTCGTGAACGAGATGCTGGATATGCCTATGATATGACCACCGAAGAAGCAGAAGCTCACTTCCCGTATCTCAAAGAACACTGGGCTACGTTTGGCGGATTCCTTGCAAGACCACCAGGAGGTGAAAGCCTCTATGATGTGTCTAGACGAGTGTATACTTTCTTAAACACTTTGTTTCGCGATCGAAGAGGTAAAAAGGTTTGGGCGACCACACACGGTGGAACACTCCGAACTTTTCGGTTCAGACTTGAGCGATGGAATTATGAAAAAGCTCTACGCTGGCCCGAAGGTCAATCACCGAAAAACTGTGGCATCACAGTCTACAAGCTTGACCCCGTCCAACAACGCCTGGTTCTAGAGGAGTACAACACCGTTGCTTGGTAATCAAATAAGCACATCATTCACCCACCGTAACTGGCGGGTGTTTTCTTTACAAGCTTAACATCTTGAGACTAAGCCTCAAGATGTTACATGTTATTAGTTATATGTTATGTGTTACTTGTCCTCCTAAATTTTTGTAATCAAAAAATTTGGAGGATGTGTGTTATGTGTTACTAGTTCCCCAACTCCTTCTTCCCCTCCTCCCAATAAGATGAATTATTTTGAATTGTTTTCATCCAGTACCACCACTCAACTCCCCAAAAATAGACACGCGACGCGCCAACTTTTTTTGAAAAAGCAATATTTTTTTGCATTTGAGAAAGACTTGAGGTTTGTTCCTGAACATCTATTTTAGTATTTGCTGGAGTACCCCCCGTAAACCAAGGCTCAGCTTGAAGTTCGGAGATGAAGAAATTATCATAGTTTCTTCCCCAAAGATTTGCTCTTAGCTTATAAACAGAAGAAGGTATCCAGCTGTAGTTCCACACAAAACCATTACTCGTACGCACAACTCTATACAAAGTCACACCTAAGATGTCCCCCATACTAGAAGCTTTTTGCCAGGTCGAAAGTTCTCCACTATCCGTCATAATTATTTTATGTTCTGTATCAAGGGAGCGAACAAGATCAACCTCTCCCTGTACAAAAGATTCATCAAAAATACCACATTCACCAAATTCAAATTTTATAAATGGC
>CAIZIN010000023.1 GCA_903933085.1 uncultured bacterium | reverse complement strand
TTTTACAACAACATATACTCCGCCAGCACCAGAGACACCTGTTACTCCAGCTGTAATTACTGTAACTAGTCATTCCGGAGGTGGAAGTGGTGGAGGAGGACGGGGAACATCTCTTTCTGTTAATACAAACGGCATGTCTACGACTACTCTCATAGTAGAACTTAAAAAGCAATTACTTGTGCTTCTACAGCAACTACTCCTAACGCTTATAGAGGAATTGAAGCTGATGCAAGCTGTTTAGGGATTGGTTCAAATCTAGACAAAGGGTAGGCTTGCTTTTTGACTTGATTTGTTATAATATCTATCCACAATGAAGAAAGATACACATCCAACATATTTTAAAGACGCGAAAGTCACATGCGCATGTGGCAATACTTTTACTGTGGGTTCAACAAAAGAAAAAGTGGAAGTTGAAATTTGTAGTGCTTGTCACCCATTTAATACTGGGGTAGATAAGGGTCTAGATACAGCTGGACGAGTGGAAAGATTCAAAACTCGAGCATCAAAAACTACAAAGAAGTAGAGACATAAAAACACGCCCTCGAAGATACGAGGGCGTGTTTTTATGTAATTTTTAATTTTGTAATTTTTGAATTTTTAAATAATTTCTTAATTTTTAATTCCGAATTAGTATATTAATGCATTTAAACATTATTTCAAAAATTAAAAATTGTTAATGGTATATAGTACGATAACTGAATATATTAGATAAATCATCACAATTTGCTACACTATAGATATATGACCTCCCTAGATGAATTTAAAAAGAATAACAAAACTTCCTTTTTGGCACAGGAATATGAGAAACTCGAACAACAGGCGAGTGATGTTTCTCGTATGATAGAAGCAGATCCAAGTATGAAGGATTTAGCGAAAGATGAGATGGATTCTTTGGGAGAACAAAAGAAAAATCTATTTAATCAAATGGAAGATATTGTAAAAAAAGAAGTTGAAGAAGATGAGTTTCCAAACGAGCTTATTCTTGAGGTTCGGGCGGGGGCAGGAGGGGATGAAGCTTCCCTTTTTGCTCAAAAGTTAGCTGAAATGTATGAAGGTTATTCACGAGCAAATGGATGGAGTTGGAGAAAATTAAATGAATCACTTAGTGCTGTTGGTGGATATAAAGAAGCGGCTTTTGAAGTCAGGGGGCAAGACTGTTTTATGAAATTTCGTTTTGAAACTGGAGTTCATCGTATTCAACGTATTCCTGCTACTGAAAAAGCCGGAAGGGTTCATACATCGACTGCTTCCGTGGCTATCTTACCTTTAAGAAAAAAAACAAGTTTTGAAATAAAACCAGATGATATTGAAATGGAATTTTCTCGTTCAGGTGGAGCGGGAGGGCAAAATGTGAACAAAGTTGAAACTGCAGTTAGGCTTATTCATAAGCCAACTGGTATTGATGTACGTTGTACTTCAGAAAGAAGTCAGGGTAAAAACAGAGAGCTTGCAATGCAAATTCTTATCGCTAAACTCGAGGCTAAAAAACAAGAAGATGATGCAAAGAAATTTGCTGGAGAAAGAAAAAGTCAGATTGGAACAGGAGATAGGTCAGAAAAAATTCGTACATATAATATCCTTCAAGACCGTGTAACAGATCATCGAATTAAAGAATCTTGGCATAATATAGAAAGTATATTCTTGGGAGATATCGAGGATATTTTGACTTCTGTAGATGAAGCAAGTAAAAAAGGTTTTGATATGAGTGGGGGAGAGGAGGATTAAAGGTAGATTCATGATTTAAGATTCAAGATTTAAGAATGGGATAACTACCGTGCTTAAGGCACAGTAATTCTGTGATTTATTGGAATTATTCCTGAATCTTAAATCATAAATCTTACTTCCTTCCTAACGGTTGCTTTTCTAGGCTTTTTCTGTTAATATCTGACTTACATTTTATATATGGAACCAACAACCAAAATCAACGACCAAATTATTGAAAGCATGTTTAAAGCAGGTGCACACTACGGTTACACTCGTGCTCGACGACATCCTTCAACAAAATCAGCTATTTACGGTGTTAAAAACCGAGTTGAAATTATTGACCTTGAGAAAACAAAAGCTCAATTAGAAGAAGTTAAGAAATTTGTAG
>CAIZIN010000022.1 GCA_903933085.1 uncultured bacterium | reverse complement strand
TTCTAGATTCACACGACTATGTAAGCATTACAGAACAAACCATAAATTAAATCATTAATTAAAAATTTAAAATTCTAAATAAATATATACTCCAATACACAACTTATCTGCTATTGTGTCAATCGAATATTAAAAGTATAATGCTCACATATATGGAACCAAATCAAGCACCTTTAATTACCAAACAAGTGATACAACCGAAAGAAAACTTTTGGAAAGATTTTTTTACTTTTCTTGTCATAGCGCTAGCTATTGCTATTCCCTTTCGGTATTTTATAGCCCAACCATTTATTGTTTCGGGATCTTCAATGGATCCAACCTTTGCAGACAAACAATATCTAGTTGTTGATGAAATAACGTACCGCTTTCAAGAAGCTAAACGAGGAGATGTTGTTATATTCAAATATCCACTCGATACAACAAAATATTTCATTAAAAGAATTATCGGACTTCCAGGAGAACATGTTGTGGTGGAAGGTGCTCGAGTAACAATATTCAACAAAGAACACCCTGAGGGTTTTGTACTTGATGAACCATATGTAGCATATCCAAGCGCAAAAACATCGAACTTCACACTTAAAGATGATGAATATTTTACAGCCGGAGATAATAGGGATAAAAGTTTAGATTCTAGATATTGGGGACCTATGCCAAAAAAAGATATGGTAGGTAGAGCAATATTAAGACTTTTCCCTCCAAGTAAAATAGGTGTATTTCCGGGTAAGGCAGAGTTTGATAAATAGAAGTAATTAGCAAAAAAAATAATTTACCCTACAAACTTTTTGTCATCGTCGTGTTCGAGTACGAACACGACATGGCTGAAAGCTAATGACAAAAAGTTAGAAGGGCAAGCATAATGAAAAAAACAACACAGAAAATTCAGAAAGAATATACAAATAAAGAAAAGGCTTACAATATTGCTCAATTCTATGGTTTCGAGGGTATTTTTGCTCCAGAAATTTCAAAAAGCGATGAAGCTATTGCCAAAACTTTAAAAAAATTACACCCAGATAATACCTTATTAGAATCATTGATGCCTTCTATTGAAAACAGAATCTCATTGGCTCGCCATTATCTTGAGGGAACTCTAACAAAAGAAACACAACCAGCTATTGTTTACTACGAAACACCAAGCACTAAACGTAGTTCAAAAAATATTCAACTCAATATATTGGGAAGTACAAAAAGTATTGCTGAAGCGACTCTTATTAAAGCCACTTTAGGAATATTAAAAGAGTACGGACATAAAAATCTTTCTATTGAAGTAAACAGCGTCGGTGAAAAAGATTCAATATCTAGATTTAATAAAGAAATTTCAACTCATTTCAAAAAGAATCTTGGAGCTCTCACAGCTTCATTACGACAAAAATTAAGTAGGGACCCTTTTCTTTTCATCAATGATGAAAGTGATAAACTTGATGAATTGAAAGAATCAATGCCTCAGGTTATCAGTTATTTAAACGATACAGCAAAATCGCATTTCAAAGAAGTTCTGGAGTTTTTAGAATGTATGAATATTCCATACAGAATCGACAATTGTCTTGTTGGAAATAGAGCTTACTCAAATAACACTGTTTTCAAAATAATTGAAAATGCTGACACGAAATTAGAAAAAATACTTGCTTGTGGATCACGTTTCAACGGACTATCAAAAAAGGCAGGTTTGAAACGAGATGTTCCAGGAGCTTTTGTTTCTATATTTATCGATAAGCCAAAAGATGCGATTGGCAACAATAAAAGTAGTCAACTTTCAAAGGCAAAATTTTACTTCATCCAATTCGGTTTCGAAGCAAAATTAAAGAGTCTGGAAATTATCGACACCCTTCGAGAAGCCAAAATCTCTGTCTCCCAATCACTTTCAAAAGATAAGCTTTCCGCCCAGCTTAGCTCCGCAGAAGCCCAAGACTTCCCTTACCTACTTATCGTCGGCCAAAAAGAAGCAATGGATAACACAGTACTTGTAAGATACAAAGACACAAGATCCCAAATGGCAGTACCGGTGAAGAATCTTGTTGAATACATAAAGAAGCTTCCGTAGTCTCTGCTGTCATTCCGGCGGAGGCCGGAATCCAGTCGGTAAAATCCGAAGCACGAAATCCGAAACAAATCCAAAAGAATTAAATTCGAAATATTAAACAAATACAAAGGGCGATTTTCCGAAGGAAAATCGCCCTTTTTTGGCTATACTTCCATTAGTTCAACAAGTAAGTGCAACACTTCTATTATATCGAAGTGTTGCACTTACTTGTTGAACTAATGTTGAGCATTATTGACTTTTAGTACTAAAAGTGCTATACTATGTGATGTATAGTTATTTCACAAACATGGGTAGGCCTTTAGAAAGCCTTGGTGACCCATTCAACAAAAATACCGAAGTAAACAAAAATGGCTAAAAGAGATATTGGAAATGTGTTCAGATGCCTCAAAGACATCATGCATCATACCGAGGAATTGAAAATCAGACAGATGTTCCTTACCGGCAAATTCACGCCAGAATATCTCACTTACCGCTTCAAAATGGTCAGGGATGATTGTCAAACGGTATTTGGGCAACTGGAGCTCGTCAAGAAGGCACTCGAGGAAGGTGATGCCGAAAAAGCACTGTCTTTGCTAGAGGAAAAAACACTCTTGCACGGTCACGACGTATAGAATTAATATCCTAAAAATTCAGAAGCCGTATGGTTCACACCTACGGCTTCTTTTTTTATATATAACAGCAGGTCGCGCGTAGCAAGCGACCTCCCTCCACCTCCCCGTGTCGAAAAAGTTCTCAGCAGAAATTTTTTCGGTAGCAATATAACAGCCTGTGTTTCATGTAATCATGAGATACAGCCCGCCACCTCCGCCAAAAAAAATAGAGAGGTATTTTACAAAATTGTTGAGCGTGGAAGTTTCAGCTGGCCTCGGGAGGCTGAGGTGCGTATCAAAGCACCGAAGAAGCTTTTGAGATAGAATCGAGTTTTGAAAAAACGAAGATTATATCCAAAAGGTCTACTGTTCATGTAATGAAGGGCGACGACGGACGGAGAAAATTTTTAGCAAAAAATTTTCGTGCCAGA
>CAIZIN010000021.1 GCA_903933085.1 uncultured bacterium | reverse complement strand
ACATAAAATAAGCATTCAGAATTATTGTTGCCAATTGCTAATTTTTCAATAATAATGTTGTCAAAATTATTTAGATCTGAACTCATTTTAATTTTTTTGGCTAGGGATGGGACTGGCTCGAAAGCATAAACTTTACCACGTAAGGCCTTTGAGGCTGCGTAGATACTAAAGAAGCCGTTGTTGGCACCGATATCAAAAACTATATCATTCTCATTAATTTCAAATCCTCTAGGATTATAAAAATTTTCATACCATATTTCAGAAAACATAGATAGGTCTGCTTTACCTATTTTATCACCTAAAAATATCTTATACTTATTTCTAAGTACTAAATTTTCTAATTTGAAGTTAAAGATTTTTGCAATAATGATAGAAGGCCAATTTTTACACTCAGATACTAATGCTTTCATCACGTTATAATAATTTTTTATCATATTTTTAAAATTAAATTTCTAAGTTTCTTTTCTACTGCTTCTTTAGAATAATTTTTATTGATCATCTCTATGTTTTTTCGCCTATGTTCTTGGGTTAGTTGTGGATTTTTCAAATACGTAATTATATTTTGGGCTAGGGCCTTGTGGTCATGAATATCATGGAATAAAGCCGTGTCCTTAAATACACCGGTGAAAGACATTATTTTAGGTAAGCATAATACATTACCACAGAGAGCAGTATCATAAACTGAAACACACTGTCCTTCACTAATAGATGAGTTGATTGAGATAATTGTTGTGTTTAATAAATTTGTCAATTGTTCATTCTGTGCTTTGTGTCCGTGTAGGATAATATTTTCATTTAAATTCAAATTATTGATTTGGTCAACAAATTCATTATCATATACCTCCCCTACAATATTTAGTTTTATTGATGGGTAATAAGTAGCAACTTCTTTTAATGCCTTTAGTATGGTTTCTAAATTTTTTACTTTGGTGACATTTCCAAAATAAACTAGGTTTGATCGTTTTGCTCTGTCGTCTATTATGTGAAATATCTTTTGTGATACAATGAGCGGTATCACAAAAAGTTTACCCTTGTTGATTCGTTGTTTAATTAAAAAATCCTTTTCCGACTCATTGTTTAGTCTGATTGTTTTGAAAAAAATATATACAAAATTTTGAATATATTGTTTAGCTTTGTTTTTTCTTATTGGTTGGGAGTGGGCCATAAAAATTGTTTTTCTTGAAAGAAAAGGAATCAAAAAAGATTGCCACTCGTAGCTGTTTACATAGAATAAACTTTTTTTTATTGAGAATTTAACTATCTGAAATAAAAAATGGAATATGTTTTTATAATCAATCACCTCAGTACCTAGATCAAAGTTGGGGTCATTTTCTAGGCTTGTTTTAGTGCCTTTTATAATTACATATGTTTTGTATCCTAAGTTTCTTGCAATATTAAGTATGTGCAGGTGGTAATTTTCCTCTGCTGAAAAATTATATAACTGAGGTGAATATCCCCAAATTATAGATACAAATTTTTTATCATTTGTTTTAATCATTGTGGAAAGGTCTAAAGATTGCAGAAATGAAAGCTTTTCTTTGTTCGCGCAAACCTTTAAGAGAAATTATTATTAAAAAAGGAAGAGAATATGCAAATATGTTAGCTATCGCAGCGCCTTTTATTCCGTACATCGGAATTAGTAGGTAGTTTAAAATTAAAGTTATTAGCATTCCTGTTATGTTAAATGATAGAATTGTTTTAAATTTATTCTGTGCCAGAAGAAAATGTTGTAGAGCTGTTCCAACAAAAACTCCAATAATTGACCATATATATATTCTAAGTATAGGAACACTGTTTATGTAACTTGTTCCATAAAATGAATTTATTATGTTTGGTGCAATCATAAATATAAAAATAGATATTAAAAGCGCTGAGTAGAATAATAACGTATAAAGTTTTTTGCTTCTTGCTAGAAAAAGATCGTGGTTAGTTTTCTGAGCATTTAATATTGCAGGTAATAGCGAAGCGCATATCACACTTGATATAAAAAACCATACCTCAGAAAATCTTACAGCAATTGCATATATGCCAACGGCCTCTGAACCCATCAGTACTTTTATGAAAATTTGATCAATTCTTATATATATACTGGCCGCTACTGCGGAAAGAGAAAATGGCCAGGAATTAATTATAAAATAGTGTAAAAGTTTCTTGGTAGGTCTCCAGTTAAGACGATCAACATACTTCTTATAAAGATAGGCATATCCTGTAGCATTTATTAAATGATCAAAAACATATGATAGTAGTAGATATATAATCGGTAGTCCATAAATAACAATTAAGAGTTTTGTTATTGAGGAAATTAAGCCGGTGGATATTGTCATTAAGGAAATCGGTTTATTTTTGGCATGAGTTTGAAAATAAAAGTCGACTATGTTGAATGATTGAAATATTGAAAAAGTTGAATAAATCAGAATTAAGAAGGTTGTTGACTGGTTGTGAGCAAAAAAAAGCGCTGCTACTGTTGATGCTATTATTGTAAAGAAACTATTTATTAATTTAATCAATAACGCGGAGCCAAGTATCTTGTTGGTATTTTCTGGTTCGTTATTAAGTTTTTTGATAAGAAGTGAATCAATTGCAAATAGTGTAAATCCCGCAATGCTCACAAAGCTTATTATAAAATTCAATGTACCGTATTGTTCCGGTCCTAATTTTCTCGCAATGAAGATGCTGACAAATAATGATACAACAAGTGAAAAAACTCTTCCACCAAACATCCACCCTGTGTTTTTTAGGTATTTTTGAAACCCTGCATGTTGCCATTTTTCTTTTATATATGATAGGGAAATGGGAGGCATAGTTTTGATTAAGTAGGATATATTGTAACACGAAGGGGGTAAGTAGTCTTTATGGATTAATTAATAGAGAATATTGTTCAGAAAATTGCAAATCTTGACCAAATATGTCGTTGTGATAGATTAAAAATGTGAAGGGGATAAGTGTCCCCTAAACAACCACCTGCTCGCCAACACGGGACATGGGACGTGAGCAGGTGGTAACTAAAATGGTGCAGGTACGTAGTTGTGCAATTTGTAATTTAGTTGGGATTATATCCCTCGGTTTGCCGTGTTTCATGGCCAGACTAGGTATCCGGATACGTCACTAAATATCATTGTTGCTACGTGCCTGCATCACCGTTCTTTTCAACAGTCACAGACGTGACTGTTTTTCTTATTTATTCTTAATTCATAATTCCTAAATCTTAATTCTTTTCGCTTGTCTCTACCTATGATATGCTATTTGCTATGAATACATTTAAAAATATATTGAAGTGGGGGATGTGGGGTTGTATTTTTGCGGTACCTTTTGTTCCTCTGTATGTAGCAAATACGATGTTCTTCCCTTATATTTCAGGAAAGAACTTTCTTTTTAGAGTCTTGGTAGAAATTGCTTTAGGGTTATGGATAGCTCTTGCGATTATTGATAAACAATATCGACCTAAACGTTCTTGGCTCATGGCGTCATTTCTTATCTTTGCTTTTGTGATGTCTATTGCTGATATTTTTGGTGTAAACCAATTGAAAAGTATTTGGAGTAATTATGAAAGAATGGAAGGGTTAGTTGCAACACTTCATACTCTTGCGTTCTTTGTGGTTTTAGCCTCGGCATTAAATGAAAAGATGTGGAGGGTCTTGGTCTGGACTTCCTTTGGCGCAGCTTCACTTGTGGGGTTTGTAGCCCTCGGACAACTTGGTGTGTCTGGTGCTAGAGTGGATGCTACTCTTGGTAACTCTACATATCTTGGTGGATATATGTTAGTGCATCTATTTTTAATCCTTTATTTCATTCTACGAAGAATTAATCTCGGGACAAAAGCTGTAGAAGAAAAAGGCATCGTGGTTTGGTATTCTATTCTTGCAATTTTCTTTGCGATTGTGATGTATTTTACTGGTACTCGTGGATCACTTCTAGGTTTTGTTGGTGGGCTGATTGTTGTTGCTGTTATTTTGGCTATTAAGGAGCACAAACACAAAGCTGTTCGAAATACTGCTTTTGGACTTTTAGCTTCTGTGATTTTGCTTGTTGTATTTCTTGCTACCGTACGGGGAACTGAATTTGCAAAAAGTCATCCGATTATTGATCGTTTTAGTGCAATCGCAACACTTGATTTAAAGTCATATGCAACAAGCGCTGGTTTTGCTCGTATTACTTTGTGGAATATGGCTTGGCAGGGGGTAAAGGAAAAACCAATTTTAGGTTGGGGGCAAGATAACTTCCCATATGTTTTTGCAAAATACTACGATCCAAAAATGTATTCTCAAGAGCAATGGTTTGACCGTACTCATAATGTGTTTTTCGACTGGTTAATTGCCGGTGGATTTCTTGGGCTTATTTCATATCTTGCAATTTTCGCTGTCGCCTTGGGGCTTTTGTGGAAAAGAAAAGAATTTGCACTTTGGGAAAAAGCGGTTTTCTCTGGTTTGATTACTGCGTATTTCATCCATAATTTCTTTGTTTTTGACAACCTCACAAGTTACATTTTGATTGCAATTGTTCTTTCCTATATTCATATAAAAACAGCAGAAGATATTTCTGCATTTGCAAATGCGAAAATGGACATGGAAAAGCTTACTGCCTACTCATATATTCCATTAATACTTATTCCGGTTATGCTTTGGACTGTGAATGCTGGTGGATACATGGAGAATAAAGCTTTATTATCCACTCTTGTGAATATACAAAATCCAAAAGCGACTCCAGATTTAGTCATGACTGGATTTAAAGATGCTCTTTCATATAACTCATTTGGAAACAAAGAAGCTCGAGAACAAATAATGAGTACGGCTCCACACTTCATGACTAAAGGTGTTGCCCAAGAGAAAAGGGTTGAGTGGTATAATTTTGCTGTAACTGAATCACAAAAACAGTTTGCTCAAGATAATGATCCGCGCACACTTATTATCCTTGGTGGATTTTATGCATCTCTAGGTTCTTATGATAACGCGATTAAAACTTTTGAAGAGGCTGATAAATTATTCCCCAATAAGCCAACTCTTTTGGTGACATTGGCTAGAATATATTCTGCTAATAAAAATGATTTGAAAGCAAAGGAGATATTAAATAGAGTTATTGGGATGGTTCCCGAATATGGTGAAGCGAAATCTGTTCTTGCTGAAATTCTTGTGAAAGAAGGGGATTTAAAATCAGCAAAAGAAATTTTGATTCAAAACTCAACCTCAACATATCCAGTTGTAAGTGAAAATACAGTGCAAGCTTTTGCTACTAGAGGCGATTGGAATTTTGTAGCTGATATGCTCAAAGTAAGGATTCTAAAAATGGGAACTAATTTAACTTATGAAAATAATATGTCTCTTGTCGTTGCTTACATGAAAGCTGGTAGAAAAGATGAAGCTCTTTCAGAGCTTGGTGCAATAAAAATTCGATTCCCAGAGAAAGCCACAACAACTGATTCACAGATAGAGGTACTGAAAGCAGGAGGAAATTTTACACGATAGAAATTCAATTTTCTGTCATCCTCGCGAATGTGGGGATTCATGAAAATTCAGAAACTAAATACAAATCTGAATTCTCATATTCGCAAGAATAACAAAGTGTGTTGAATTCTAGTCTGCGTAAGTCCGAGTTCAGTCTGCGTAAGTCTGTGATGACGGTAATCCGTCATACTGTGGATAACTAGGCTTGACAAATGGACTAGGTCTGCTATACTGTATGTATATGTGAGTTGCGCTAGTGCGTGAACCAACAAATAAATATCGCTTAAAATCCGCCTTTTGGCGGGTTTTTTGTTTGGCAGATTTTCAACGAGCGAAGCGACTATGAAAATCGCCACCCCACCCATCTTTTTTGTATTTATGGGCGTGGGTCCGTCTATTCACTTGTCTTAACTATATTTACTCTGGTATAATCAATGTAGGTTTGTTAGTACCGGTGACTAACGGCTGCACTCACATTATATTGATATTTATTGGAGACCGCACCCGTTAGTCGCCTGTGTTCGCAAATCAAAAATACCCAACTTTGGGTATTTTTTTTGTAAATAGAAAGATTGTGTACAAAAATATAGAAGTTTTTTAAAATTGGAGTCGGTGAGTTGTGATAGAGTTACCAAATTTTTTACTAGAAAATATTTTTAACTACAGATTAAAATATATCTAAGATTTTATTTACTTGGGATATTTTTTT
>CAIZIN010000020.1 GCA_903933085.1 uncultured bacterium | reverse complement strand
AGAAATTCCACCGCCTTGTTTGCACTTAGCATAGATTTAGGGACCTTAAATAGAGATCATGGGCTGTTTCCCTTTTGACCAATGGAGCTTAGCCCCCACAGTCTAACTGCCGTACTTTTAATTCTTGGTATTCGGAGTTTGATAGGTCTCACGAGATTTCTCCCTGTTGAGACCTTCCAGTGCTCTACCCCCAAGAGGAACATACGACGCTAACCCAAAAGCTATTTCGGAGAGAACCAGCTATTACCAGGCTCGATTAGCTTTTCACTTCTTACCACATGTCATCCCAATGCATTGTACGACAAACGGGTTCGGGCCTCCATCTATCTTTCGATAAACTTCACCCTGCACATGGCAAGCTCGCTCTGGCTTCGGGTCTAATGCATACTACATAATTGTTCGCGCTATTCACACTCGGTTTCCCTATGACTCCACCCTTTAAAGGGGCTTAGCCGAGCAGCATGCATTAACTCGTTGGCTCATTCTTCAATGGGCACGCCATGACGGATAGTATAAATACTTCCGCTCTGACTCCTTGTAAGTATATGGTTTCAGGTCTATTTCACTGCCCTCACCGGGCTACTTTTCACCTTTCCCTCACGGTACTAGTTCACTATCGGTCTCAAAATGTATTTAGCCTTGCCGGTTAGTTCCGGCTAATTCCCCCAAGCCATTCGTGTCTTGGGGTACTCAAGAACGGTAACACAAGAGATATAAAATTTTCGAATACGGGATTATTACCCTCTAGGATATAGCTTTCCAACTATTTCTTCTAACTTTATATTTTTTGACTCTTGCTATGTAAACATAGCGTTACCGCCTTATGACCCCGAATCATTTTCTTGCGAAAATAAATTCGGTTTGGGCTGTTCCCTTTTCGCTCGCCGCTACTAAGGGAATGTTACTTCACGAAAAGCTTTGACGTATCACTTGCGTGACCCACCAAAGCTTTGGTGAAGTGTTGTTTTATTTTCCTCTAGGTACTGAAATGTTTTACTTCCCTAGGTACGCTCCGTTACTAATTTGTAACGGTACCCGCTTACGCAGGTGGGTTTCCCCATTCGGAGATTTCCGGATCAAAGGTTGCTAGGCACCTCCCCGAAACTTATCGCAGCCAAACTACGTCCTTCATCGCCATTTTGAGCCAAGGCATCCACCATATACTCTTGATTTCCTATTAGGAAATCTAAAAACCACCACAAGTTGTGTATTAATTCGTTTCTTTGTTTGTGTTTAATACTTTTACCTGAACATACGTACCCGTTCCTGTGAGGTACGTATGCTTTATGAAATTGTCAAAGATTCAAATTCTGAACTTTAGAAAACAAAAACCGCTCATTAAGCGGCTTATCTAAACACAAAAGTGTCTAGGCAGTCCGCTTGTGTTTGGTTAAAATTTTCATATCAGAATGTCCGTTATTATATACAAATGAGCTTTTATGTCAACACTTTTCAAACGAGTAATGAATTGGGCAAAAAAATGGCCCCATACGGCCGTAGTTCTGAACATAACAACAAAATTACCATGGAATATTCCATGGTAATTTTGAACACTAGCTATATAGGCTCACTTATTATTCTTTAACTTCTAAAACCTCTTCCGTTATTGTACTTCACATCAGCCTTACCTTCAGCCTCATAGTCTTCAAGCTGTTTCTTGAGCCAATCTTTTCCTTCTTTAGTTAATACAATTTCAGGATTATCTCCAGCACTCTTATTTAACCACCCAGGCTTACCTCTTTGAGGGGGGAATAAATAATTCAAAGCTTTTATAGATGTAAGTCTCCCATAGTTGTTCCAACCATTTATAAATCCATTTATTTGAAATTCTATCCTACTGACCACATCGTCAAATTTCTCAAAAGACTCTTCAGAGCCAGCAGGTATCACAAGTTCTGTTCTTGGCTTATACCCAGACTTATCAAAATCATTCCACATCATAGATATAGGAAGCCCTGCCAGATAATTACCAAGACCTCTTTGAGGATCAGTATCTAACCAAGCGCTATTTATATAAGACAAAGGGAAAGGTCTTGAGTCTGCAGGTGCTCCAGATAGACGTGCGTGCCGTATTTTCTGACCGAGCCCCACATCTGCTCCAGCACCTACATGAGGTTCATATCCACCAACAGCAGCAAAAGTACTTGTTTTACAAATAAAATTTGCGCCCGACGATGCGATATATTTTTCTCTTGTAGATTTTCTATTTCTACCTACAGCATCAAGATATTGCATAATTCGCATTGAAACATGATAGCCTGGATATTTATTATATACCTCACTTCCCCATTCAATTTTTCCAAGAAAACCATCCACTTCAGGTTCTTTCTCCACGGTATCAATTACATCCTTAAGATATTTCGATGACATCCCCCTGCAATCAGCATCGTTAGATATCAGATAAACATCGTCCTTTAAATTACTTTTTTGAATTCCGCGAAGAACAGTGTCATTCAAATTTTTCATTATAAGACTGTGAATTCTATTATTTGTTTTCAACATAAGTTGCAGTGATATTTCCTCAGTAAAGTAAGCGATTCGAAGTTGTGGAAAATCTTTTTTTGCCCGTTCCACCTCAGCAAGAGTTTTTTCAATTGATGTAGATTTATTTTCAAACTCACGCCAGTTTATATTTAATACAAAAGCAGATTTCTTCAAAGAATCAGCCTCTTGCTTTGCATAAAGTTCCAAAGTTTTATAAATATTATCAGCCTCAGCCACTCCATGAACAGCGATACATACCACAACTTTAGTATCCTTATTCAAAAGTCTTTCTAATTTTTTTTCTTCCACCCTTTTATCTAATTTTCTTAAATATTCTTCGCCGAATTCTGAATCATTTTTCTGTTGTTCAAAATACAACTCCAGCTCTTTTTCTTGATTTAATTTTGCAGTTGGATCCTTTGTTAAAGTTGGTGATTTTACTTTTTTCCATCGTTCAATATCTTTCTCACCTCCTCCATATTCGCCATAACCATACCCATAATATGGTGAAACTACAGGGGCCTTACCCTTTGTTGGCTCAAGTGGGGTTCTTGGAACAAGCGGAATAATTGGTGGCAAATAAACATCTGGATCTCTAGGCACGAAAATATCGGTCTTTACATTCTTTTCAATGAAATCATCAATTTTAGGATTACCAATAGTATTAATTGTATTTACTCCTTTGCCTTCTTCAGTAGCACACATCACAAATTCTTTTACTCCATTAGTAGAACCCATCTCTGCGCCAACCTCCACATATCGGGCGTCACAAATAATTTCTCCATTTGGACCTTTGTGAAATAATTGTCCAAGGATTGGATCTTTAGGATCTACATCAAAAGTCATTTTCCCTCCCTCATATTTTATAGGAACCTCAATCGGATGACCCTGACTATCATGAGAAAGAGAAAATAAAGCTTTCAATTTCCCTTCACTAGCTAATTTTACAGGGTCGATATGTTGCCCATTAAACACCGAACCAGTATGATTCATTTTTACAACATATTCATATTGACCATTCTTTTCAACTGGATCCCAAAGTTTTAATTCATTTTTATCTGGACGAACAGTGCCATTATCAGCCCAGCCTAATCGTTTTATTTTTTCAAACTTATCAGCATTTTCATGAGCAAAATCTTGAACATTTACAGCTTTAGAACCAGCAACACCTGAAGCCACAGAATGATTCACATTACTTACAGATGTATTTGTATGAAAACCAGCCTTATCAAGTAGAGATAATGAATTTGGTGTCAGATTTCCAGTCTTTGGATCAATCTCAATATTGTTTGCAACACTTTTACCTTCATGAATAATTTCATAAGTCCCAGGGTGCGTGCCAGATGCATTTAGCTCAAAGCCTTCTGGTAATTTAACTGTAGAATTTAATGTGCTATGAACTTCATGAACTACTCCACCAATAACAGATGTATTTACTACAGTTTGTCCATTTATAACAGTTTCAACACCTAAACCATTAGAAGAACTATTCATACCAAGAGCTTCCCAAATTTTCTCTCTTGCCCACTCCAAGGATGTAACTTGTTGTCCTGTACCGCCTTTAAAGCCCTCTACAACACCCTGCTGACCACTCCAGGCCGAGCCGACTTCTTGAGCAACTAAACCAAAAGTTAGGCCAGTTAATGCTCCAGTTGCCATCGCTCGCACAACATGTCGTCTTTTTATTTTTTTGAATGTAGCATCCCTTTCTTCAATTCCTCCTCTACCTTTTTTAATCTCATCTTCTCTGGCGCTTGTCAGTGTTTGTAATCTTGCATCAAAATTACCAAGAGATGGATTACCCGCGAAAGCATTTTTCAAAGCAATTTTTGCTTTATATCTTTCAAGATCTAAGTTTGTACGCTCAACCTCTATCATTGCTTCATCACTATACCCAAGAAGATCAAGCTTACCTTTATCAGAAAGCGCAATTCTTGAATCAATATGAGAAAGACTCGAGAGCACTTGGTCTATTTCTCCAGGAGTAAGAATCCTCTGTCTTTCCACACCGCCAACTGTTTCATAAAGTAAATTATGTAAATCTTCTGTTGCTGTTTTTGCACTAATCATTTCATACATTGCCTCTTGAAGTTCTTTCCGTCTTGGAGCCTCCGCAGGATTAAACTCTCTTCCAGAAGCCATTGCGATTGCATGCCTAGCTCTATCATCTTCCATCTTTGCTGACTCTCGCAAACCAGCAACACCACCTGCAAGTACCATACCTCCTGCCAATCCCATTACAGCTCTAGCGCCCTTTCCTGTACCAATCTTTGTCATTATCATTGCAGCTGATACTCCAGCAGCAATAGTTGTTTCATTGAAGAATCTTCCTACCCAAGTACTTGAAAGTTGCTGAGTCTTTTTCTCAATCCAATTGTAATGGGCTTCGGTACGGACTCCTGTCTTAGCACCTCCAACAGTTAATTCAAAATCCAAATCTAATTCTGATAGAGCTTTTCCATGGTCAACGTGACCTCGAATTTCTTTTGCAAATTCAAAAACATTATCAGCCACATTTAGAGCACTGAATGAACCATCTTTATCGGCAAAAATGTCAGCATAAATTCTATCTCTTTCTGCTTTAAAATCGAGAGCTGCCTGATCAGAATCAATGGCTGTTGCATAAGTTTTTATCGCTTCTCGAAGACGAGCTTCTGCCAAATCTTTTTTCTCTTGAAATTCTACAGTATCTTTCCACTCCCCCGCATCCGAATGAATAAGCTCTGTACTATCTTCCAAAAATCTATTTAGTATTGACTCCTTTATTCGTCTATCGATAACTCCACCTGTATCACCCTCAGAAAAAGTACTTCCTGCCCCCATAAGCTCGGCTTTTATTTTATCAGTTTCTTTTGCACGGTAATATTCACCCATCCAGTTATGCTTCCAGATTTTTTTGAAAAATCCAGACACACCTTTAAGACTAGCCTTATCAGCTGTCATTCTTTCAGCAGAAATATCTCGAGCTCGTTTCTCAATTAAGTCTGTATCTACCACACCAAGTTTTCTTCTTTTCTTTTCAATATAAGAATCTTCCGGTGTCTCCCCTATTTTATCCGAAGGGACTGCAGGCTTTGATTTGTCTTCTTCTTCAGATTCATCCAATTTTGGTTTTATTTCCTTAGGGTCATCGGCAGAAATTAAATCAGTTTCTGTCTTTTCATCTACTGATTCTTTTAATTTATTGTTTTCATCCTCACTCCCTAGTATAGATTCTTCATCTTCATCTTTTCCTTCCCCTTCACCATTAATCAAACGCTCCAATTCATGTATCTTTTTTTCCAATTCCTCAACATCTTCACTTGCTTTATCTTCGTAATCTACAGAATGATCATATCGCTCTGAAAGTCTATTTTCCTTACGAGCCAAAGCAATTTCATCAATATTTTTTTTAAATTTTTTGATATCATTCTTCATCTGCCGAGATGTAAGATTTTTTCTCTCGGGTTTTTCTTTTTTTTCTTTGAGTTTTTTTAATTGACTCTGAGGGGCTATGTATGTAAAAGTTTCTTTCATATAAGTAATTATTTACCTAAATAAATATCTCTGAAGTGAGCAAGTTCAACCGCCATTAAGGCATCAAGGCCTGGAATTTTTTCTTCACAAAACTTTTGTACCTCCTCATCGCTTTTATTTTCATCCATCATCTTGTCAAATTCTGCAATATTAGCTTCAGGCATATTGTTAACAATAATGAAATTTAATCTGTCTTCAATACGGTTCAGAAGATCGTTTTTCATTTCAGTAACCATCATAGGATCCAGATCACTTAAACCCTTATCTTCTATTAGTGATTCAACAAACATGTTTAGATTATGCATAATAGGACTTTATAATTAATATGCATATATTATACAGCCAAATGTTAATAGTTAACAGTTGAGAGCTGTTAATAACCAAAAAATACGTGACGCTTAAAGCATCACGTATTTTTTAGTTAGTAAGTTAGAATTATTCCTAATTCTATACAACTATCTCTTTGAAATCTCCCCTCGAAGCTTCTCGATAAATCGAGACGCTGCTTCTTGTCCACCAAGACCAAAAGAAAGTCCTAGAGCAAGAGAAAGTGCGATCACAACACCTGTAAAGAGTGTTTGAAGCACTGCTGGTGCAATTCCTAGCTGTGAAAGCGCTGCAAAGAATGCAACAATCCAAATAGCCCATTTAGCAACTGCCCCTAGGAAATTTGCAGAAGACACACCAGCGGCTTGTACACCACCAGAAACTGTCTTTCGAACAACTTCTCCAAGAACTGCAGCAACCATTAGAATAAGAACTGATGCGATAACATTTGGAAGATATCCTAACACTACGCCTTTTAGGAAATCATTAACCTGTGTAAGGCCAAGGATCTCGAATGAGGCAATAAGGAAAGCGATAACAACAAACCATCGCACAAGTTCTCCAACAAACTTGCCTGAGTTTAGTGTGAAGCCAGACTTCTTTACCAAGTCTTCAACTCCCGCAGCTTTTAAAGCTCCATCCACTTTAACAATTCTGAAAAGTTGTTCAACAACTTTTGATAGAGATGCACCTACAACCCAGCCGATAATGAAAATTATCAAGGCTACTAAAAGTGCTGGCACGAAACTCACAAAACCTAACCAAAGGTTTGCAAATGACTGCGATAGCACTGAACCCCATGTCTGCAATATCATAATATT